>QIAW01000024.1 GCA_003225655.1 Acidobacteriota bacterium | reverse complement strand
CATCATGAGCTTGCTGGTCGTATTCTCGGTTGCAAAACCCGGCCCATACCAGTCCATGATCGCGCCCTGAACGCCCCGGCTCATCATGTCATCCACTTGCCGTTTGACCTGGCCCGGATCGGCGGAGGAATAACCAACATTCATGTGGTTGGCGCCACCGAACCAAGCCATGAAATGAGCATAGATTTTTGTGGTTGCCCCCGGATAGAGCAGGCTGCGTAAAGAAACTTTGCTGACGTTGGCCGGGCCGGCGTTGCCGTTGCTTTGAGCAGTAAAGCTGCCGGCGGTGCTGGTATTGTTGCCGCTTTCAATGGCCAGAGTTGTGCTTGGAGTAATCGGGGCGCCCCGGAGCAAGGGTGGCGCAAGCGCAAGCAATGCGGCGCCAAATGCCAGAATAGAGCGCATAATTCCTCCCAACGTAAGGTCGGTCACGCGAGTGTACCTACCAGGTTCTGGGGGAAACTGGCTTTACAGTTTGAAAGGTGCTTTTCTGCCCGGCGAGCTTTGGGCGCGTGGCGAAAATACGGCTTTGGGCCCTACTACAGGAACCGGGAATTTAACTGAATTTGGTGGAAATTTAGTCCGAGGGCAAACTCAGGTCGAGATTACTAAAGTGCATGTGCCTTTGGCCAAGGCAACTATGCCATCGAAAAGGGACTCCAATGAAAGCAGCGGATTTCAGGCCCGCCTATAAACGTTGTAAACTGTGAATAATTGAGAAGCACTGAGGATTCCCCACCATGCCGCCACAAACCAAGATGAAAGTTTCCGCCCTGCCTGCCGAAAAAGAAGAAAAGAAACCTACGCTCGCCGTCGTTGGCAGCAAGATTCCTGCCGAGTTGAGCCAACAGCTTCGCAAGCTGGCCCACGACCTCAGCAATTCCATGGAGACGGTAATGCAGGCCTCGTATCTGCTGGCCCAGGCCAATTTGGATGAGAACAACAAAAAGTGGCTCTCTCTCATCGATCAGGCGGCGCGCGATGCCGCGCGCATCAACCGTGAAATCCGCGAGATCCTGCGCTCACACAGCGAATAGCTCACACAACGAATAAAAGAAACTAAAGATCTCAATTTGGCTGAGGGCGGGCGTCGAGCACTTCCTCGGGATCATAGCAATGGATTCCGCGGATCACCTTGTGGTCTGGCTTCTTGCGAAGCAGGTAAACGAAGGGCCGCGGCAGATTTCCTTCTTGAGCGGCAGCAACTTCATACAATTGGTCCTGATACGAGATGGTCATCAATCGGTTCCATCCCTCTTTCGGCCTGCAGGATGCGATCCGCAGACAGCATGGGGATGACTCGACAAAGCGGACTTCGTCGACAATCCTCTCGCCCAACGCCCGCTCTTGACCTGCGCGATGGAGCTTCTGGTGCAATAAAAGCAGGAGATAAAGGGGCAGAGTGGGAACCACCTCTTCTGTAATCGTCGCGGCCACCAAACGCACTACTCCCTCCAGCGCGAAATAGCACAGCACGATGGTGAGTGGCTGGATCAGGTATTCCATGAGCAAGAAGAGGCCCGAGCCCATGACCGCCGTCTCGCCACCTCTTTCCGCGACCTTCACCATTACATTCACGTCAGCCAACATGCGCAGATGCGTAAAGATAAAATAGCGGTAGATAAGCGCCCCAAGACAGAAGACAAGTTCGGCAGCGCCCGAAATTGCTGACGCAAGTTCGCTGATGGATATCGCGCGCCGCCACGGTTGTGGCAAGAAGGACGCAAGCGAACCGATCAGCAGATGCACAGAGATTCCCCTTCGGGGCTGTCAATTTGCCCAGGCAGGAGTGCTTCGCGCGGCCACCGTTCCTGCCGTAAAACAGTTGGCAAATTAGTTTAGATACACTTTCTTCAGCTTCAAGTATTAGTCTAGTCCCGAGAACCGGCAAAGTGATATCAAACCCATTCGTTTTGGAGGAATCCCATGCATCATGGTGACGGAAGGGAAGATTCTGTGATGAGTACAGAGCGCTCAGTACTGATTACGCCGCGGCCCGGGTCTTGCTGCGCGCGGCAGAGCTGGCCGAACTCTTGGAGCGCCGCTGTTTGAGCTCGCTGCGTCCCTTGGAGGTCCGGGGGTCAGTGGAAGTTTGAGGTCTGGTCTTCTTCTTTTTTTCAGCCATGGCTTTGTTCCCATCCAAAAGAATTCACGAAATCACTCTAAGCCGCTCTCTTCGGCAAATTGGTTTCCTCTTCTTGCAGCGTCAAGCTGGGAGTTCGGAGCTGCCTTAAATAGTCCTGGGCGCGGTGATAGCCCTCGAGCGTGCCTACATCCATGTAGACTTCACCGCAATGGATGCCACGAACCACATTCCCCGCGGCAATATACGCATTGAGCA
>QIAW01000023.1 GCA_003225655.1 Acidobacteriota bacterium | reverse complement strand
TAGAAGGCGGCTTTCTTCGCGGCATTGGCCGCAAAGGTTGCGCCATCTTCTTCGACCGCAGGAAGGCGAGAGAAATCGGGAAGCAATTCCAGGCGAAGAGCCTTCACTCCCGCCATCACCCCGGCAAAATCCCGCAGCTTGCCGGGATTGGAGGTTGCAATGAAGACTTTCCTGGGCAGCATTCCCTATGGTTGATTCTGGAAGCGTGAGAACTCAGTAGCGGTCGCTTCGTCCGCGGCCACCGCCACCATGGCGCTCTCTGCGGTTTCCACCACCACCGCTGCCGCTGCCGCCACCGCCACCGCGATGTGCCCCCCAGACTGCTGCCATTCAGCGCGGCAATGGCTTTTTCGCCCTCGGCGTCATTCGTCATCTCAACAAATCCAAAACCGCGGGACTGGCCCGTAGCCCGGTCACGTACCAAAGTGACCTTGTCCACGGCGCCATGCGGTTCAAAAAGTGTCCGCAACTGCTCTTCTGTCGTACTAAAGTCCAGGTTTCCTACGTAAATGTTTTTCACAAGCGTCCTTTCAGGCCGAACTATCTTAACAGTTTTACAGAAATGCGCACCTTTTTTTGTTCAATTTGTAAGGAACGCCGGTACTAGAGCGTGACCACGTAATAAAGATCGTCTTCATCAGTATGGGTTCAATTTCCTGGAATAGTACCCTCAGGGACTAAAGGCCGTTCTTGTTGGCCGGTCTAGTTTAAGTGCTGTAACGGCACGGGTAAAGAGGCTGCGAAAAAAGTCTTTTCTATAGCGCTCCGCTTCGCTACACGCATGCCTGCGGCAGCAAGGAATTTATTTTTGAGCGGCTTACGGCACGAGTAAACTCGTGCCCTGATACACGACTTCACACAGGAGGACTTTTTCCGCAACCTGTAAATCCGTGCCCTGACACAATTGTTTACTTTTTCTTCCTAGTCACGGGGCTAGTACACTGAGCTGGCGACAGCAACGCAGACGGGAACTAACGCGCCATGTTGAATTGGATCGTAATTGGAGTCGGCGATATCACACGCAAGCGCGTCATACCAGCCATTCAGGCGGAGGGGCGAAGCCAGTTGTATGGGATCGTTACGCGCGATGCGGCGAAGGCAGCGCCTTACACGCAGCGGGTCTGGAGTTCGCTCGGGGAAGCTCTGCGTGATCCGGCGGTCGCGGCTGTGTATGTGGCTTCACCAGTGTTTCTGCACGCGCCGCAGACGATTGAATCGCTGCGAGCAGGGAAGCACGTACTATGCGAAAAGCCGATGGCAATGAATGAAGCCGAGGCGCGCTCGATGATGCACGCATCCGAGGAGAGTGGAAAGACCCTGGGCGTCGCCTACTATCGCCGGACTTATCCGAAGGTCCAGCGCGCTAAAGAGCTGCTGGCAGCGGGTGTAATCGGAAAACCAGTGGTGGCCGAACTTACCTCGCATGGCTGGTTCGATGGGCAAGGACCCAGAAGCTGGNGACCTGCTGAACTTCTTTTTTGGCGAGCCGCTGCGGGTAACAGGGCAGCTCTCGAATGCCGTGCATCGCTACGCGGTCGAAGATAACGCTACGGTGCTGATTGAGTATGAGCACGGAATCCGCGGCATCGTAGATGTCCGCTGGCATTCGAAGGTAGATCGCGACGAATGCCGCATCAGGGGCACAGAGGGCGAAATCAATCTCGATCCGCTGAACGGGCCGGAGCTGGTTTGGCTTTCTTCTGGCAATGGCGGTGGTCATGAGCATTTGCCCGCGCACCAGAACCTGCATTTTCCCATGGTGGAAAATTTTGTGGACGCGGTGCTCGAGGGCGTTCCTCTGCTGGCCAGTGCGGCGTCGTCGCTTTGGACGGATTGGGTGACGGAAAGAGCAAAGCGGCAGTGAGTGAATGCTCTAAACAGGATCGGGCGAGTATCACTTATAGGCACACAATACGCCTTCATCAAGATTCTTGAGAAGATGCCTTAAATCGGCATATATGGCCGAAATATTCCCGGATACCAGCCTAGATGAATAGTTCCTCATCCTGCGGAGCGCCTTCCTGAGGATGCTGGCCTTTGCGGCGGAGCAAAGTCTGAAGTCCTACGGTCAGGCCGCTGATGATGCCGGCGATATGACGCACGGGAGAGATGACGGAGTGCTGCACAAGTTCGGTAGTCTCTTCCACGCGGTCCATGGCGCGGCTGATCATGTCGTCAGCGCGGATCACCTGCAGCCGGGTGCGGTCAATCACGTCGCTGATAGTGTGGTCCATGCGCTCAACCTGGGAGCGAAGCGAGGTGGAGGTGGCGGCCAGGTTTTCGGTAATGGTGTGCAGCTTCTCGCGCGAATCCACAAGGATGGTCCCGGCGGCGTCGAGCACGGGCAGAGCCCGTTTGTGGATCTCGCTGGTCATGGCTTCCATGCGGGCGCTGGACTTCTTGAATTGGAAGTACAAGACGGCCAGGATCATGGTCTGGAGGACAACGGCCACTCCTGTGATCGCGATAAATATGACGAGGTATGTTTCCATAAACTTCGGGATGGCAAAAGCAGCCAAGTGTCGCCCCTACGGGGCTCGGTCTTTATTTGGAGCCTACCCAGGGCTTCCGCCCTGGGCTACCCTATGCCGCGCCTACGGCGCTAGTATTCGTGTGGCCACTGTTGAGGAATCTAGATAGAGCGAACCAGCCCTACGATTTCTCTGGGGTTGCTGTATCCCGGTACGCCTGGCGGCCAGCTTCGTAAGCAGCTTTGAACTGATCCTTCTGCTGTTTGACCGCATCCTTACCCTTGGTGGCCCACTCGGTGAGTTGTTCACGGGCACCCGTACCCTTGTTCACCAGATAATCGCGGCCTTCCTCAGCAGCGTCCAAAATGGCCTGCCGCGTCTCGCGGCCGGAGCGCGGAGCATAGAGCACGCCAACCAGGGCGCCAAGCCCCAGTCCAGCCAGAAACCACATAATTGCATTGTTGCCGTCGCGATCTGACATATTGTCCTCCCGGAACAAAAAGTAGCAAAGGCGCTGATGGTAACACAAAGTTTCAGCACTTCCCAATTTGCTGAATCTTTCGTTTATGATGCAGTTTGAAAAATGCAGGGCTCGAATTCTGAGCCCGCGCCGTCAAGCAACAACAACCAGCGAGACGGCTACGCAACTTCAAACTCAGCCACTACCGATCTATTCTACGGCTTTTGCGTCGGCCTGAGCACAATTTCACTGGCAAAAGATTGTGGCGCCTGGGTCACAAGCATGGCCACAACGTGGGCAACGTCGCCGGGGCGCAGCATCTTGCTCAGATCACGGCCGGTGTGCGGCGAGAGTTCGGTGTTTACCGAGCCGGGACACACCACCGCCACGCGAATGTTGTAGCTGCGCAGCTCTTCGGCGACAGAATAGGTCAAGCCGTTCAGCCCCCATTTGGAAGCGGCGTAAGCTGCCCCGTTGGCGAGAGCATTCTTACCGGCAATCGAAGAGATGTTGACGATATCGCCGGCTTTGGCGCGAATCATCATGGGGGCAAAGGCCCGTATGGTGTGATAGACGCCGCGCAGGTTGGTATTGAGCATGT
>QIAW01000191.1:6894-9730 GCA_003225655.1 Acidobacteriota bacterium | reverse complement strand
AGCTCTTCAATGCCGCGTATGTCGAGTACAAACTCCGGCTCAAAGAGCCGCTGCTTCATGGAAGGGATAAGATCTGTGCCACCGGCCAATATCTGAATGTTCCCAGCATGTTTCACCAGGTGCTCAACTGCTTCTGCCACCGTGCTTGGGCGCAGCAACTTGAAAGATGGCAGACTCAATCGTTGCCTCCCGATTCCGCATCGGCTCCGGCTCGACGCGCGGGATCTTGCGGATGCCGTTCGGGGCCGCGGCCTTTGTACCACAGTGCGCCTCCGTGCTCGCGGAAATGCAGCGGGGCTGTTGGATCAACATGGTTGGTCATATCTACTTGTTTCTTTGTTGATCTCTTTGCCTGCAACGCGGCCAGTACCCGCTCAGGCGTGAAAGGCGCCTCGCGCAGACGGATTCCGACGGCATCATAAATGGCATTCGCGATAGCGGGAATCACGGCAGCGAGCGAACCCTCGCTGGCTTCTTTGGCGCCGAATGGGCCTTCAGGATCGACGCTCTCAACGATGATAGCTTCGATCTGCGGCGACTCTGCCGACGAGGGCGAGCGGTATTCCAGAAGTCCGGGATTGATGAGCAAGCCATCTTTCCAGACCATCTCTTCCTCGAGCGCCTGTCCCAGGCCCATCCAGACCGAGCCGATGATTTGCCCTTCGACAGAAACCGGGTTCAGAGCGCGGCCGCAATCGTGCGCCGCCCAAATCTTGTGGATCGTAATCTGGCCGGTCTCTTCATCCACGCTTAGGTCGACAACCTGCGCCGAATAGGAATACGCCGGCGACGGACCTACACCGCCGCCCTTAAACTTGCCGCCTTTGGCCTGGGGCGGAGGCGAGTAGGAGCCGGTGCCGGTAAGCGTGCCATGGAAATCCATGGCCGCCACCACGGCTTCTTCAAAGCTCATGCGTTCTTTAGGGCCTTCGTCTTTGCGTTGCTGCTGCACCGAACCGCGCAGAATCTGTCCTTCAACGCGTCCTGAGGCGGAAGCTTCCCTATCGGATTCGGTCGGAACGGATGCTGCGCTGCTGCTCCCGCGTTTACTCACCAAGTCGTTGCGGATGATTACATCTTCCGGACTGCAGTTCATTTTTTTGGCTGCAGCGGCGGCAATCTTTTGCCGAATCTCTTGCGCCGCGCCTAGTGCGGCATTGCCATTCATGAAAGTTACGCGGCTGGAGTAAGAACCGATATCCACCGGTGTCAAATCGGTATCTGCGGCAACCACTTTCACGCGCTGCAGCGTGCAACCGAGGGTCTCAGCGACAATTTGCGCCACCATGGTGTCTGAGCCCTGGCCAATCTCTGAGGCTCCGGTGTAGATGACCACTCCGCCGTCGCGGTCCACCTTAATGTTGACCGTCGAATGCGGCATGTCAGAACGAATAATGGAGTTAGCGGCACCGGAGACGTAATGGCTGCAAGCCAATCCCAACCCGCGGGACTGGCTCAATTTTACTTTTCGTGCGCGCCACCCGGAGCGCTCAATGACTTTATCCAGGCACTCCGGCAGGCCATAGCTTTGGATGCGCAGGCCGTTGACCGTGGTGCAGGGCGCACGCAGCAGGTTGATGCGGCGCACCTCGGCAGGGTCTTTACCCAGCTTGGCACACAGCTCATCAAGCTGCGACTCAAAGGCAAAGCGCACATTGACGGTGCCGTGGCCGCGCATGGCTCCGCAAGCCGGCTTGTTGGTCAACACGCGATAGCCATCGAAGCGCACGTTAGGAATGTCATAGATGGCATTGAGCAACGCGCCGGAATACAGGATAGTCACGATGCCATAGGAGCAATACGCTCCGCCATCCTGTATGACCATGGCGGCAACGGCGGTGATATGGCCGTCTTTCCTCATTCCTGTTTTGAGATCAATAATGGTGCGGGGGCGTCCACGATGCGCCCAGAAGACCTCTTCGCGCGTGTAGGTGATCTTGACCGGAGCTTGGGCCTTGCGCGCGGCCACAGCCGCGATAATCTCCAGCGGAATGACCTCGCTCTTGCCGCCAAAGCCTCCGCCCACCAGAGGCTTGATTACGCGAATCTGCGACATGGGCAGCTCCAGCACGATGGAAAGCTTATGCTGCAGATAATACGGGACCTGGGTGGATGACCACACCGTCAGGCGCCCCGACTTGCCCGTCTGCGGATCATATTCGAAGCTGGCCAGCGTGGAGTGCGGCTCCATCGCGGCGTGCGTCACTTCATTGGCGATGTAACGCGCTTCCACGACATGGTCGGAGTGCGCCAGCGCTCTTTCAGGATCGCCAAACACGTGGTGGTACTCTTTTTCAATGTTCCTCGACTTGTGCTCATGAATGAGATCGCTCTCTGCCTTCATCGACTCTTCAGGATCGAAATAAGCAGGCAGTGCTTCATATTCGACATCAATTAGCTCAAGAGCTTGTTCCGCGATAGCTTCCGAGATTGCACAGACGCAGGCGACGTTGTCGCCGATGTAGCGGACTTTATCGACAGCCAGCGCAGTTTCGTCGTGACCCACGGGAAGAATGCCATATTGATTAGGCGCGTCTTCGCCTGTAACCACCGCGACCACTCCCTCCAGCGCCAGAGCGCGTGAAGGATCAATCTTCTTAACGCGCGCATGAGGATAGGGCGAGTGCAGGATCTTACCGATCAGCATTCCGGGAAGCGAAAGATCGTCGGTATACTTGCCCTGGCCGGTGGTCTTGCCCGCGGCGTCAATGAGGGCGATGCGCTTACCGATGACCGAGAATTCAGACATCAGGTACACCAAATTGAACCACGGAGACACGGAGGCACGAAGTAAAACCAATTAATTTCTCCGTGTCTCCGTGCCTCCGTGGTGAGT
>QIAW01000191.1:0-6742 GCA_003225655.1 Acidobacteriota bacterium | reverse complement strand
GTGCTCGGCCACGCCTTCAATAGTCGTGATCTCGTGCTCCTGGCAGCTTGCCGCCAGCATGGTGCAGGAGAGAATGGGAACTCCATCAATCTGCACGGTGCAGGCGCCACATGACGAATCATCACAGCCCCGCTTGGAGCCAGTGAGCTGCAAATCCTGGCGCAAACAATCGAGCAGCAGCGTGCTGGGTTCCGCTGCAATCTCGTAAGTGCGGCCGTTGATGCGAAGCTGGATGAGTTCTTTGGGCATGAGAACAGCTACTAGCTCCTAGCCTCTGGCTGTTGCGATTTGATATCGCTTCTACGTTAATTGTACTGCTACAAGTTTATTGACCTCGGCGGCGCCTATTCAATGCGTTACTTCAATACAAAGGCACCTTAGAATCAATTGCTCGCGACCACTGGTCAATGCCGCCGCGCAGAGATTGGGCGTTCTCGAATCCCTGCTGCCGCAGCCAGTGGGCCACGTTTAAAGAGCGCACTCCGTGATGGCAAACCACAACAATGTGCTCCTCGGGATCAAGCTCCTGATGGGCACGTGTCGGCACTTCGCTCATGGGTATATGCTTGCTGCCTTCGATATGCGCGGTGGCGTATTCCCATGGCTCTCGGACATCGAGCAGCGTAAGCGGCTCCTTGACATCGAGCCTGCCCTTAAGTTCATGCACAGGAATTTCGTAGTCCATCTTCTCGGCTTTCTGCACTTCATTTTTTCGCGTTGACGCGGTCACCATGCGATGGCGGCTGCGATATTACAAGAAACACCAAGTCACTTTCCGACCGGTTAAACATCTGATGCGCCTGGCCAGCGAGGACATGTACTCCGTCGTGCTTGCCCAGCTTGATTTCTTTCCCTTCCACTTCCAGTACCGCCGCTCCTTCGAGGACAAAGAAAAACTGCTGCGCCTGGTTGTGATGATGCCGCGTCTCCGACGTTCCCGGCGGCATGCGCTCGTAGATCACGCTCAGTTTGCCGTCTCTTACCAGGTGCCAGCCGTCGCAGTTGGCTCCCCAGGTGTAATGCTCGGAGTTTTTTGGGTTGCGTATCATCTGGCCTTCCATGTTGCTTGCCGCTTTTCCAGCCATGCTTTGATCCCCTCTTGCGCGTCTTCGGTCTTCATCAGTTCTTCCAGATAAATCTGCTCCGCGCGGGCGAGACCCTTATCGAAGTGCATGGCGTCCCAACAATATATCGCCTTCTTGGTGACGGCCAAGCTTGCAGGACTTAGTTGAGCCAGACGTTGCACCGTTTCATCCACAACCGCCGCGAGTTCGTCATCATTCACAGCGGCATTGGCAAGTCCCATAACCAGAGCTTCGGCGCCCGAAATTTGACGTCCGGTAAGGATCAACTCCGCCGCCCGTTTCTGGCCCACAAGCGCCGCCAAACCGACCGAGGCGACAGGGGGAAAGCATCCCAGCTTGATTTCAGGGAAGGCCCAGTGGGCGTCTCGGGCGGTAAAAACCATATCGCAGACCATGGCCAGCTCGGCTCCGCCGCCCATGCAGTTACCATGCACAGCAGCAATCGTGACCTTTTTTGCGCTCACTATGCTGCGGATGACGGCGTGAAACTTGACCAGCATCTCGCGGACCTTATCAGGAGTGTGCGCGGCCACATCTACCCCAGCAGAAAAATGCTGCTCATTGCCACGAAACAAGATGGTTGAAATTTCTGTCTGTGTCTCTACTTGGCTGAGGGCCGCGCTCAGTTCTTCCATCATGGGGATATCAATCACGTTCTGTGGTGGATGGGCGAGAGTAATTCGAGCCAGCGGCGGCTCAGTATTCAAGAGGATGGATTTAGGCGGCTGCGGCATCTACCTATTGAACCACAGAGGCACAGAGAAGATTGAGTAATCAGGTAATTGCATAATCTGGTAATTTTAAAAACCAGTGGGTTTCAATTACACAATTATCCGATTACCCAATTCCGCAATGACCCAATGACCCAATGAATCAATTAATGATTGGCGTTGTCATCGCCGACTTGCGCGGCTCGCCGATGGTCTCCAGCGGATCACGCACGCCGATGCGCGGAGTAATCCAGTTTTTCTCAGCTCCCAGGATATCCAACAGCAGCTTACGGTCTTTCGCGCTGGGCATGAATTCTTCCAGGTGCTCCTGATACGGCTTGTCGTCCATGGGTTCGCCGGTGCGCGAGTGGAACTTCATGCCCTTATAGCGCCCAATCTGGCGATTGAACTTGATGTGAGGTGTATACAGCTCCGCCTGGCCGCCCTTCTGGCTGGCGCTGATGCGCGCCAGCAGTGTGGCAACTTCGTCCCGATAGAGCTGGCGGTTGTAATCGTTCAGGTCATCGAGTTCAACTTGCGCCTGGTTCTTGGGTTCGTCGTAGCGTCCCTTCAGACCCCAGACATACGCCCAGTGCGCCGACGAAGAGTGGTCGGTGCCGAACAGATCGTAGGCGCTCGAGATCCACTTGTTCAGATATTTCTGCAGCAGCCAGCCTGGCACCACACCGGCCTCAGCAATCCGCTGCAGGCCAGTGTTGCCCGTGCCCATGTGGAAGGCCTCTTCGCGCAGCATGTATGACATCGATCTGCCCAGCGGCGCAAAGGCGGAATATTTAAGCATCTGGAGCTGGAACTTGCCGTCGCGGTCCACAAAATCGGTGTAACAGAAGAAATCGAGCCAATTGTCTACGTCTTCATTGAACGAACCCAGCAGGCGTTTGTTCTCGAAGGCGCGGCGCTCGAGCATCTTCTGCGCCTCGACTTTGCCCGAGTGTCCAAAGTGCTCGATGAGCAGCGCGCACATCTGCCAGCCGTGACGCATCTCTTCGATCATGACGCGGGTAAGCGCCCGCCGGTCGTATTCGCTGGGCGCGGAATTGAACAGGAAGCGCTGCTGCTCCACGCTGGCAAATTCAGTGTCGCCCTGGTAGACAATCAGGTTCATCAGGGCATCGCGCATATTTTGCGTGGGAATTTTGCGCAGGTTCTCCCACTTGCGCTGGCCTTTGTAGTGGCCAACTGGATCTCGATGGTCTCAATGGCTCCGTACAGTGTTTCAAATTTGAATTCGCAGACCTCTTTCGGGTTCACCCCGATCTCTCTGCGCCAATCCTCGAACAGGCCAACCCAATCACCAAAGGTGCCGATCTTTAACATGGATGCCATAAGATCTCCGTTATACGGTTAACCACAAAAGCAAAACATGAAGTTAGATGCGTATTAGGCATCCTCACGTGCAATCACTTCGCCTTGAACGTCGCCGGACGCTTCTCCACGTATGCGTTCAAACCTTCCTTGGCGTCTTCGCTCTGGAAGAGCAACTGCTGGTTCTCGCGTTCGACAGCCAGCGCCGATTCCATGGGGATCTCCCAGCCCGTCTGCACCGCCCGCTTGATGCGTCCGACGGCTTTGGACGCTTTATTCGGCGGACAGAACTGGCGCGCGTAGTCCATGATGTTTTCCATGAAGTTTTCTTTTTCGAAGATGTCGTTGATGATGCCCATCTCCTTGGCCTCTTCGAACGAGAAGGTATTGCCGGTGACCATTAACTCGATGGCTTTGGATTTGCCCACCAGGCGCGAGAGCCGCTGGGTCCCGCCGGTACCCGGCAGCACACCCAGATTGACCTCAGGCAGACCGATTTTGCCCGCGTCCTTCCGTGCGATGCGGATATCCGCCGCCATGGCGATTTCCAGTCCGCCGCCGACGCAGTGGCCGTTGAGCGCGGCGATCACCAGCATGGGCGTGTGCTCCAGGCGCAGCAGCATTTCGTTAGCGTGCAGGCAAAAATAATATTTGAAAGTCGGGTCCACGCTGGCCAGCATGCGAATGTTGGCGCCGGCAGAGAAGAACTTGTCGCCCGCGCCGGCGAGCACAATCACATGCGCGTTGTTATCCATGCGCGCCTGCAGGATAGCGTCATCGAGTTGCCGGTTCATCTCATAGGTATAGGTGTTGGCCGGCGGGTCATTCATCTCGATGACGGCCACGCCCTCATCGAGTTTGTAGTTGATAAGCTGTTTGATCTCGGTTGCGGTTGCCATGGCAGGAACTCCTGTAGGGAACGAGAGTTTGAGGACCAAGAATCTTACATCTATTATCGCAGCTTCTGCCGCACTTCATTATCGCAGTTTTTAGGAACTGTTGGCCACGAATTGACCCGGGGCTTCAGCAGCAATTCCCAATGTCCCATTCCACGGCGGGCATCTGCGCCTTCTGTGAAGATATCTAAGTAATGTCGGACTTCCCTCAGGAGATATCCCATGCCACATTTTGTGCAAGACGTCGAGCAAATCCGCCAGCGAGCAGCCAGCAAACTCGCCCAAGGCCCGGTTACCGAAGGCTACAGAGGCGATGTTGAGAAGACCATCAATATTCTCAATGAAGCGCTGGCCACAGAAATTGTCTGCGTGCTGCGCTACATGCACCATTACTTCATGGCTACCGGCGTCCATGGCAAATCTGTGGCCGATGAGTTCAAGGAGCACGCCGACAGCGAGCGCGAACATGCCGACCTGATCGCCCAGCGTATTCAGCAGCTTGGGGGCAAGCCCGACTTCAATCCCCGGTCCCTGTTGCAGCGATCAGTTTCGCAGTACGTTGAAGGCGAAACCCTGGCGCAGATGATCCGTGAAGACCTGATCGCCGAGCGCATTGTCATCGAGGTTTATCAGGAGATGATCCGCTACTTCGGCAATAATGACCCTACCACCCGAACCATGATAGAGCAGATCTTGCGCGATGAAGAAGAGCACGCCAACGACCTGGCTGACTTGCTTTATATCACTGATCCCCGCACCGGCGAGGCCCAGGGACAGGACCCCGGCACCGATCCACTGCACCGCCAGGAGCAGACACAAGAGGAAGACACGCGGCAAGCTGTGCAGGAGGAACGCAAGCAGAAAAAGCCGGCAGCTTAGCCGCCGATTGTAGCTGAATGAAAAGGCAGCCCTGCGGGCTGCCTTTTTCATTCTGACCAAATTGTCTTACTTCTTGTGGCTGCGGCGTGTGGTTCGATGCGTAGCAGCGGAATGAGATGCTCCCTTGGCAACCGCCAATTTTCCGCCCTCAAGGTGCATCATGTAGGGATCCTTGTCGAAAGAGACAGGGGTTGCCACCACAGCTAGGTCGCCCCCGACCTTGGGCATCTTAGCGGGCGGAATAGGCCCTGCCATGACAACTTCCGTATCGGCCTTCGGAGGATTGTCATGAATATTGTCATAGGTAGCGGCCAGGAAAAGACGCTCCTTCTCAGCCTGAACCACCGTTGCCTGGAACGCCAGAGGCGTCCCTTTAATGCTGTTCCAGACCCGATCAACCGTTTCCGGCTTGCCGTAGGTGAAGATCAGCTTCCAGTCATCGAAGCTCATCTCTTTGGGTGGCTTGGCCGCGATTTTCTCAACCTGTTCCGCCGGTGTGGGAGCGGGCTTGATTAGATCCTGGATGTTAGCCGGCGGGTTGGGCTGGGTTGCCGCCTGGGCCAGGATCTGGTCCCAACCATCAATGTCACCGTGATAGTACTTGTAGCAGTGCTGAACATATTGGCTGATGGGAGTGTTGACAGCAGCATTCGCCTTTGTAAGATTCACAGCCCTGGCGCCGTACCACAGCCCAACAGGATTAACCGGCTTGGCACTGCAATAAGCAGTAGCCAAAGGATACGCATTCAGCCACGCATCGGTATCGTTCGGGTTGGCGCTGACTTCCATGTCTAACGCGGTCTGCAAGTATTTTTCCGCTGTGGGATAATCCTTCGCATTCAACGCGCCGATGCCCACCGCGCCGTTAAATACCTGGGCGGCGACTGCCTTGAATTTCTGGAAATCCGCATCCGAAACGCCCTCAGGCTTGGTATAGCCGGGCAGCGCCTGTAACCCTTGCTGTCCATATTGCAGGGCCAGGGGAGCATCCGCCGCATTGCCCGATTGTGCCGAAAGGCGCTTACTATACGCCAGCACCAGCAAGGCACGTACGTTGTTAGGATTCACCTTCAAAACCCGCACTGCTGCGTCCTGGGCTTTAGCTGCGTTGCCCGCCTGCTGGTAGGCTCCCATGAGCTGCTCCAGGGCGTCGTCTTTCACCACGCTGTTGGGATACTGCGCGATGAACTGTTCCAACGCATTAGCCTTTGCCGCAGCCTGACTGGGATCTTTGATCTCCATGGCCGCCATGTAGGCGTTGTACTCAGCCGGATCTTTGATCTCTTTCTTCTGCTGCGGCTGAGCCGGCTGCTGCTCCGTTGTCGAGGGCGTGGTCGTCGTCTGACCGGGTTGGTTGCCCGGAGCGGGCTGTTGTGCGGTGGTTGGTGTGGTCGGTTGCTGTGCCACGCCCGCGACTGCGGCCGCGAGCACCCAAATGGCAAGCTGGTTCAGCTTCTTCATATAGCTCCTTCAATCAGAACGATTGGATCGCGAAATTTCCCTGGGCAAAGCGGATCTACTGCGCGCCAGCGCGACTGCTCGCTGGCAGAAAGCGGTGGCATGACGACTTCCACCCGAAGCTTGGCATTATAGAAATGCAGCCCCGCAATAGCAAGCTTGTGCATTCTATTTGACAAGGGGGCCGGTGCGCCGCCAATTGCGTCTCCTGCTTACACACCGTTTTCCTGTAGGCGCGAGTTTCGCGCTTCGCGAGCCAAATTTGCCCTGTATTTTGTAAGATGCAATTTGGATACCGCTTGGTTGGAAGTCTCACCCGGCAGAGTTGGAGAAAGGCCCTAATTATGCAAGGAACACTCGATGGGAAGATTGCCGTCGTCACCGGCGG
>QIAW01000190.1 GCA_003225655.1 Acidobacteriota bacterium | reverse complement strand
GGTCTCACTGTGGGCGGATTTTACAAGCACTTCCGGAGCAAGGACGAACTTCTCGCTGACGCTATCGCGCAGGCGTTTTCGGATGGTGACATGCTTTATTCCGCGCTGGAAAACGTGCCACGCGAGAAGAGGTGGAAGGAACTCGTTCGAGTGTACCTGTCACCCGAACATTGTGATCATGCCGATGTCGGTTGCCCAATGGCGGCTTTGGCGCCTGAGATTGCTCGCGCCAAGCCCAGTGTTCGGAAACGAGTTTCCGGGCTCTTGAAGGAGCACAGGTGGTTGGAATTCATGCCAGGTGCGAGCGCCGCGGAGCGGGAGCGAAACTTCTTTATCATTCTTAGCGCGATGGCGGGTGCGGTATCCATTGCCCGTGTCCTTACGGAGCCTGCCGACAAGGAGAGAGTCTTGGCTAGCGTACGAAATCATCTTTTGCACAGCTTTTGACTTTTTTTTTTGACGGAGGTGGGTGAAGTACGATGCGGTAATTATTGGCGGCGGCCCCGCCGGTTTGAATGCAGCTCAACTGCTAGGCAGAGCGCGACGGAACGTCCTTTTATGTGACACAGGCAAACCGCGCAACGCTGCATCTCACGCCATGCATGGGTTTCTTTCGCGAGACGGTTTCGATCCATCTGAATTGCGGCGCATTGGCCGCAGCGAGCTGGAAAAATACGGGATTGACATTCGTGACCATGGCGCCGTCCGCATCAGCGGTTCGCTTGATCGCTTTACTGTGATACTCGATAGCGGCGAGAAGGTCGAGGCACGTCGGCTGCTGCTCGCCTTCGGGATGAAGGATCAACTCCCTGAAATCGAAGGCTTGCGAGAGTTGTGGGGACGCGGCGTGTTTCCATGCCCGTACTGTGATGGATGGGAAGTGAAGGACGAACCGCTAGCAGCTCTCGGTAATGGGGCAAAAGCGCTCACCTTCGCCTTTTTGATGTTCAAATGGAGTCGCAACCTAATTCTCTGCACAAATGGCTCCTCTGAAATAGATGCCCAGGGTCAAGGAGCCCTCCGAGCGTATGGGATTGAGATCAAAGAAACACCATTGAAGAAAATAGAAGCTGCGGATGGGGCAGTGCATCTGGTCTTCATCGATGGCACCGTCCTGAAAAAGCGGGCTTTGTTCTTTCATTCTCCTGGAATCCCCAGCTCAGATTTGGCTCATCAGCTAGGCTGCAAGATGAGCGAGGGGGGCGCTGTAGCAGTGAACGCAATGTGTCAAACTTCCATTCCAGGTGTGTATGCCACAGGTGATTTGGCGCATCCAGACGGGCTCCCTTTTCCGCCGGCATCCGTCATCGTGGCTGCTGGTCAGGGCGCTATTGCGGGTCGCGCTATCGACCGAGAGCTGCTGCTAGCGGACTTTGAAGCGAGCCAGCGGACTGCCTGAATGTAGTCGGAGCGCGGCGGAGCGAGAGCGAAACTTCTTCATCATTCTTAGTTCGATGGCGGGTGCGGTGTCCGTTGCCCGCGTCCTTACGGAGCCTGCCGACAAGGAGAGAGTCTTGGCTAGCGTACGAAATCATCTTTTGCATGGGCGTTCGATTTTTTTTGCGACCTTTGGATTATGCCAATAATCCTATAGCGCATGAAAGGACTTCTATGAATATTCGAAATCGCACCATTCTGATCACCGGCGGCTCCGCGGGTATCGGCCTTGCTTTCGCGCTCAAGTTCCTCGAACTCGGCAACGAGGTTATCGTCACTGGTCGCCGTCAGGCGCTGCTGGACGAGGTGAAGGCGAAGTATCCGAAGCTCCACACCATCCAGAGTGACGTCGCCGATCCAGCGCAAATCGCGGCTCTCGCGAAGCGGGTGAAGGCAGACTTTCCCAAGCTCGACGTGCTGATGAACAACGCGGGCATCATGCTCCAGAAGAACCTCAAGGTCCCGGCGGCCGATCTCGACGGGTTGATGGCCGAAGTGAACATCAATGTGGCCGGCGTGATCCGCATGAACTCAGCGTTCATCGACATTCTCACCGCCAATAAGGGCACCGTGATCAACGTATCCTCTGCACTTGCCTTCGTGCCGGTGCCGTCAGCGCCGATCTACAGTGCCACTAAAGCGGCAGTTCACGCCTATACCCAATCGCTACGGTTCCAGTTGGAGGAGACCGGGGTGGAGGTCATCGAGCTCATGCCCCCGGCGGTGAAGACCGACTTGGCGGCAGACCTTACCGAAGGCGACGGCTTCACTCTGATCACCACGGACGAGTTGGTGAAGCAGTCGTTCGCAGCCCTGGAGACCGGCGCGCTCGAGATCCTGCCGGGTCAGGCCAAACAGCTCGCGTTCATGCGCCGGCTCGCCCCCAATTTCATCAACAAGCAGCTCTGGAAGGCGTCGAAGAAATTCGTTCCGGTCGAAGTGAGTTAGGCAGCTTCCTGGCCTTCCGAAAAGAGGTCACAAAAGGATGGGTTCAATGTTCTCTTACAAAAGCTCACGTGCCGCGCGGAAGTTCACACTCCGATTGAGCTTTGCTCTCGCATTAGGCGCGAGCATGACCGGATGCGCTGTCGGGCCAAAATACCATCGCCCGACAGTGAATCTGCAGCCGTTTCACAACGCGCCCTCCATCGAAGCTCGTACCAGCTCTCTGCCAGCACCGCCCCTCGACCAGTGGTGGACGGGCTTCCGTG
>QIAW01000189.1 GCA_003225655.1 Acidobacteriota bacterium | reverse complement strand
GCGGAAAATGCGCGGAAAATTGGAAGGCGGAAATGTAAAGATGGGTACCGCCCCGCCCAAATCGGAACGTAAGCTTATGCAAGTCCCCCTGCTGGATTTGCGCCGCCAGTATGCGCAGGTGCGCGCGGAGATTCTAAGCGCGCTTGAGCGGGTGTGCGATTCGCAGCAATTCATTCTCGGGGCCGAAGTCGCGCAATTTGAAAAAGAGGTTTCCGCAACCATCGGCGTGCAGGAGACGGTAGGCTGCGCTTCGGGAACAGACGCGCTATGGCTGGCCCTGGTGGCCGCGGGGGTGCAGCCCGGCGATTCGGTCATCACCACTCCGTTCAGTTTTTTCGCCAGCGCGAGTTCGGTGGTGCGGGCGGGGGCGCGTCCGCTGTTTGTGGATGTTGATCCGCGCACCTTGAACCTCAACCATGAACTGGTCGCCCGGCGGATGAAGACCACGCCCAACCTGCGCGCCATCCTGCCGGTGCATCTTTACGGACAATGCGCTGACATGGATAGCTTCCGCAGCATCGCCGCCGAATTCAGGCTGGCGCTGATTGAAGATGCCGCGCAGGCGTTTGGCGCCTCATGGCGGGGCGAACGCGCGGGCTCGTTGGGAAAGGCCGCCGCATTCAGCTTTTATCCCACAAAAAACCTCAGCGCCGCGGGTGAGGCCGGCTGCGTGACCACGCAGGATTCGCAGGTCGCCGAACGCATGCGCAGCCTGCGCAACCACGGCAGCCGCGAGCGTTACTTTCACGACGAGATGGGATGGAACAGCCGCCTCGACGGCATGCAGGCCGCCGTGCTGCGCGTCAAGATGAAGCATCTGGAAGAGTGGAACCGGGGGCGCCGCGAGCGCGCGGCCGCATACGATGCACGGTTTACGCGCGCGGGGCTTCGCGCCAGCAACGGCAACGATCCGCGCTCACCGGTGCAGTTTCTGGAATGCCTGCCACAAGCGCACCATATCTATCACCAGTACGTGGTGCGCGCGCAGCGGCGCGATGAGCTCAGAAAATTCCTGGCGGAGCGCGGCGTAGGCACGGAGGTTTATTATCCGCTCCCCCTGCACCTGCAGAAGTGTTTTGCCTACCTGGGATACCGTGAAGGCGACCTGCCCGAAGCCGAGCGCGCGGCGCGCGAGGTGCTGGCACTGCCTATTTTTCCTGAACTCACCGATGAAGAGCAAAATTACGTGGTGGAGACAATTGCGGAGTTCTACTCGTAGCCGGTGACGTGCCGCCAGCTTCTTGCGTTGCTGCAAATCCGTTGTAGCTGAGCTGAAAGCCGGCAATTTCACGATAAGAATGAAAAGCCCGCAGCAGGCGACCATGTTCATCCGCTCCCTGCATTGCTTCCGAAGCCATTTTGCAATATCCCATGCGAAAGAGGGCATAGGCTAGCAGGTAATGGTCTAACCGGGAACGAGGATTGTCGCCGCTCAGGCG
>QIAW01000007.1 GCA_003225655.1 Acidobacteriota bacterium | reverse complement strand
ACCAATCTCAATCACACCATCATCACCTCTCCCATTGATGGCACGGTGGTAAGCCGCAATGTTGATGTGGGCCAGACGGTCGCCGCCTCCTTGCAGGCGCCCACGCTTTTCGTCATCGCGCAAGACCTGACCAAGATGCAGGTCTATGCCAAGACCGACGAATCAGACGTAGGACAAATCCGTTCTGGCCAGCGCGTCACCTTTAAAGTCGACGCCTTCCCCCAGGACCAATTCGGCGGACAGGTGGGACAGGTGCGCATGAATGCCACCACGGTGCAGAACGTCGTCACCTATGACACCATCGTGAATTTTGATAATCCCGACCTTAAGCTTTTTCCCGGAATGACGGCTTACGTCACCATTCCTGTGGCTTCGGCGCATAATGCATTGAAGGTGGCCAACAGCGCGCTCCGCTATAAGCCAGACCTGAGTGCGGATGAGATCCAGAAGCTCTACGCGAAATACGGCATTCAACAAAATGTTCGAGGCGGCGGGCGCGGCAATCGTGGCGGCGGCAACGGCGGTGGAGGCAACAGCGCCACTGGCGGTGGAGGCAATAGCGGCGGTGGAGGCCCGCGAGCCCAAGCGGGAGCTTCAGCCGGAGCTGCGGGTGGAACAGCAGCCGGGGCAGCAGGCGACAATGCCCAGCCTCGGGTTACGAAGTCGAGCCAATCGAACGATGTGGTTGTGGTTTGGAAACTACGGCCCGACAAAACCTTGGAGCCGGTGCAAATCCAAACTGGAATTACGGACCACACCTCGACGGCAGTTGCGCAGGTGCTTCACGGCGACCTCCAGGAAAATGTCCCGTTAGTGACAGGGTCTTCTTCCAAGAGCGCGCGCAGCAGCAGCGCCACTTCCTCCCCACTGGGCGGTCCGCCGCGTGGAGGACGCTAACCGGTGAGAATAAAACCATGGCAACTATGACGAGCACACCGCCGGTCGCATTCTCTGAGAAAGAGACAGCCGTTCCCATCCGGGTGGAAGACGTCCACAAATACTATGAGTTGGGTGATACCCGGGTGCATGCGCTGCGCGGTATCAGCGTTGAGATCGCGCATGGAGAATTTGTTGCCGTCATGGGCGCCAGCGGCAGCGGCAAGTCTACCTTCATGAACATACTGGGCTGCCTCGATGGTCCCAGCTCCGGGAAGTATCTTCTGGAAGGGACTGATGTCTCGCTGCTGAACAAGCGTGAGCTGGCGGCCATACGCAACCGCAAGATCGGCTTTGTCTTCCAGGGCTTCAACCTGCTGTCGCGCACCACCGCGTTGGAGAACGCCGAGCTTCCCGCCATCTACGCCCGCATCTCGGAGCAGGAGCGGATAAGCCGGGCCAAAGAAGCTCTGGCCATGGTGGGGCTGGCGGACCGCGCCGAACACTTCCCTTCCCAGCTCTCCGGCGGGCAGCAGCAGCGCGTGGCCATTGCCCGGGCGCTGGTGAACCGTCCGGCAATCTTGCTGGCGGATGAGCCCACCGGCAACCTCGACAGCCGCACTTCGGTTGAAGTGATGGAGATATTCCAGAAGCTCAATGAGGAGCGCGGACTGACTATTGTGCTGGTGACCCACGAGCACGACATCGCGCAGTTTGCCAAGCGCTCGATTGTCTTTCGCGATGGAAAAATCCGCAAGGACGAAGCCATCGTGAACCGCCAGCTCGCCAGCGAAGTGCTGCGGACTCTGCCGGCCTTGGAGGATTGAACTTGCGTCGCTTCCCAATCTTGGAAGTCGTGCTTTGGAGCTGAGAGATTGGAGCTGTTTTTGGGAGCTGTTGTATGGAACTGATGGCCACAATTCGCATCGCGCTGCGGGCAATCGCACGAAATAAGCTGCGTTCTTGCCTGACTAGCCTGGGCATTATCATCGGCGTGGGCGCGGTCATCGCCATGGTCGCCCTGGGACAGGGCGCGCAGCACCAGGTACAGCAGCAAATTGCGGCCATGGGGTCCAACGTGCTCTTTGTTGGCTCCGGAACCATGAACCGGGGCGGTGTCCGGCTGGGCTGGGGCAATACCAAAACGCTGGTCTACGACGACGTCGCGGCCATCCGCCGCGAATGCCCGGCGGTCTCGATGGTGGCAGCGGGTACGGGAACATCAGCCCAAATAGTTTTTGGCAATGACAACTGGTATACCCGCATCACTGGTACCGAGCCTGAGTATTTGGATATCCGTGCCTGGCCGCTCGACGAAGGCACTAACTTCACCCAAGACGATGTACAAACCGCCGCTAACGTGGCGGTGATCGGCGACACCGTACGCAAGAACCTGTTCCCGGCAGCCGATCCGGTGGGGCAGACTGTGCGCATCAACTCGCTGCCATTCCGCGTGATCGGCGTACTCTCGGTCAAGGGCTCTTCGGTCGCCATGGGAAACGATCAGGACGACGTGATCCTCATGCCCTATACTACGGTGCAGAAAAAGATGAATGGCACCCAGTGGCTGGCCTATGCCATGGTCTCGGCGCAATCGAAAGAAGCGAGCTTTGCCGCCCAGGGCCAGATTGAAGGCGTGCTGCGCGACCGGCATCGCATCCGGCAGCCACAGGATGACGACTTCTTCGTGCGCAACATGGCCGACGTGGCCGATCTCTACGACCAGCAGACCACGGTCATGACGCTGCTGCTGGCTTCGATTGCCAGCGTCTCTTTGATCGTTGGTGGAATTGGCATCATGAACATCATGCTGGTCTCAGTGACTGAGCGCACGCGCGAGATCGGCATCCGCATGGCCATCGGCGCAACCGAAGACGACGTGCAACGCCAGTTCCTGACCGAAGCGGTGGTGTTGAGTGTGATGGGAGGCGCGATTGGGATTGTCAGCGGCCTCGCCTTGAGCTTTTTGATTCCCCGCGTGCTGGGCTGGCCGGTCTCGATTTCTACAACCGCCATTCTGATTGCGGTGCTATTCTCGATTGCCGTGGGCGTGTTCTTCGGATATTACCCGGCGCGCAAAGCAGCGCGGCTCAACCCGATTGAGGCGCTGCGGTACGAGTAAAGCAGTTCTCAGTTCTCTGTTCTCTGCAAGAGCATTTCCGGCGCGGCTATCACCGCTTGGTCAGCGCATGCAGGAGTTCCCCGTCGTCCGTATCCTGGCTCAGCTCCCAGAACATGACGCCGCCCAGGTGGTGGCTTCGAATGTAATCCATCTTTCGATGTAGCGCCTCAGGACAGTCATAACTCCAGAAATTTTCGCCACTCCACACGGAGCAGGTGGCCGGCGCTGCATAGTACTGTCGGTCTGCATCCGGCAAGGCTTTCAGCATCTTGTAGCCGCCCCAATCCTTTGCTGGTCCAGTAGCCGGCTGGTAGAGACCATGATTGGTGTCTTTTACTCCGGTCCAGCCTTTGCCGTAAAAAGGAACGCCCAACACGATCTTCCGTGCGGGCACTCCTGCCTGGAGAAAGCCTTGAACGGCATAGTCGCCAAAGTGCGTATCCATCGGAGGTTTTGACGGATCTGCCAGATCGTGGAACAGCGGGCTGTGCAGGTTGGTTATCGGCTCGCTGTTCCAATGGAGGTCGTAGGCCATAATGGAGAGCTCATTCATGGTGTGGCTGATTTTCTTCAGTTCAAAATTCTTATACAGTTCGGCTTCCGCCGGTAGCGCCGCAGTAAGCAGAAGCCCGGGACGAACGGCATCGAGTTGGCGGCGGAATTCGGCAACCATGGCAGTGAAATTCCTGGTGTCTTCCGGAAGACCCTGAGTCACGCCGCCTTCCACCGGATACTCCCAATATTTCCTTCGATAAAAGTATGGATGCAGGAGCGCACAAATTCGCGCACATGATCGGGTTCAGCGGCGCTGGAAAAGCCCTGCGATTGGCCCCATCCACCAAACGATATGACCACTTTCAGTTTTGGATAACGGCGTTTCAGTTCCTGAAGCTGATGAAAGGCGCCGCGAAGCCGGTTGGGGCCAACTGGATCGGCCGTACCATCGATGCTCTCAGCATCGGTGTAAGCATGATCCAGAGCTGTTTCGCGGTCGGCAATCTGGCATTGATTGCCGTCAACACGGCCAAACGCATAGTCGAGCCTGGTAAGCAAGGTTGCGGCGCCGCTGGTTGCAACATCCTTGATGGTGTACCGGCCGGACTTCACGCCATTTTCGGTAAAGTAGCCGATCACTTGAGTGTGGAAAAACCTCGCTCGCGCCTTCGGCCTCTGAGCGGACAAAGCTGAAGGCCACGCCGCGTTTGCAATGATCAGCAGAAACCACCAGATCTTGTGCCCGCGATAGCCAGTGATGCGCATGTTTTCACAATTGTTGTTGCGTGCTGTTCAGCGGCGGTTAATCGTCCACTCAAATCGCCGCCAACCCCTGGTCCAGATCCTCGAACAAATCTTCCACATCTTCAATGCCCACCGAGATGCGTACCATGCCATCGGTAATGCCGATGGCTTTGCGGCCTTTCTCGCCTAGCGCGGCGTGGGTCATGGTCGCCGGATGCGAGATCAGCGTTTCCACTCCGCCGAGCGACTCGCCCAGCGTGCAGACGCGCAGCTTGCGCAGCATCTTGTTGGCGTTTTTCAGCGAGCCGGTTTCGAAGGTGATCATGGAGCCGAAGCCGGTCATTTGCTGTTTGGCCAACTGATGCTGCGGATGGTCAGGCAGCCCGGGATAGTAGACCTTCTTTACTTTCTTGTGCTTGTTGAGGAAGGCAGCGACCGCGCGTCCGTTGCGGTCATGCTGCTGCATGCGCACGGAAAGGGTCTTGACGCCGCGCAGCACCAGCCAGCACTCAAACGGCGACAGGATCGCTCCCGCTGATTTCTGAATGAACGCCAGCTTTTCCGCCTGCTCCGCTTTGGTGCAGACCACGACTCCACCCAGGCCATCGCTGTGGCCGTTGAGGAACTTTGTGGTGGAGTGGATCACCATGTCTGCTCCCAGCCGAATGGGCTGCTGGAAATAGGGAGAAAGGAAAGTGTTGTCGACCACAAGCTCGACCCCGCGGCGGCGGCAGATGCGGCTGATGGCCGCGATGTCACTGAGCGTCATCAGTGGGTTGGTGGGCGTCTCAACGTAAGCAATCTTGGTATTACGCTTGATGGCGCGGTCAACGGCGCCAATCTCTGACGTATCAACGTAGGTAAACTCCAGCCCATAGTTGCTGAGGATCTGATCGAATAACCGGGGCACGCCACCGTACACATTATGCGAGCAAATGAGGTGATCCCCAGCCTTGAGCATGGTGCACATGGCATTGATGGCAGCCATTCCTGAGGCAAAGACATGGGACGAGCTGCCACCCTCGAGCGCCGCCAGGTTCTGCTCCAGCCGTGTGCGCGTAGGATTGCTGACCCGCGCATACTCATATCCCTTGTGCTTGCCAATCTCTTCCTGCACATAGGTGGAAGTAGCGTAGATGGGGACCGTGACCGCTCCGGTCAGCGGATCCGGCTCCTGGCCTGTGTGAATTGATTTAGTGGCGAAACCTCGATCTTTTTTCATAGGAAGGTATCTAGCACATTCTTGGAAGTACGAAGTCAGAAGGAAGTTCATTTGCTTCTAACTTCTTCCTTCTGACTTCCAACTTCTCAATTTCCCCAATCGTCTCTGTGCCTCTGTGGTGGTGACTTCTTACTTTCCGCCCTCAAAGATTCCTTTCGACAGATAGCGCTCGGCGCTATCGGCCACCAGGGTGACCACGCGCTTATCCGGTCCCAGGCGTTTGGCGACCTGTACGGCGGCAAAGACGCTGGCGCCGCTTGAAGAGCCGGCGAGTACGCCACATTTGCGCGCCAGTTCTTTCACCATGGCGAAGGCATCATCATCGCGGACCATCAGGATTTCATCTGCCAGGCTGCCATCGAAGGTCTTGGGGATAAAGCTCGCCCCGATGCCCTCGACCTTGTGCTCGCCGGGAGGACCGCCGCCCAGCACCGAGCCCTTGGTTTCGACCGCGACCGCCAGAACTTTGGGCAGCCGCTCCTTGAGATAACGGGCCACACCGGAAAAAGTGCCGCCCGTGCCTACTCCGATCACCAGCGCATCCACCCGGCCCTGCATCTGTTCGAATATCTCTGGGGCGGTAGTTTCGTAATGGAAATCAGGGTTGGCGGGATTCTCAAACTGCAGCGCAGTAAACGAATCAGGAATGCCTGCAGCCAGCTCTTTGGCGCGCCGGATAGCGCCCTGGATGCCTTCAGAATCCGGTGTGCGGTGCACTTCAGCACCGAGCGCCTCCATGACCTGGACTTTCTCCCGGGAAAACCGTTCGGGCACGAAGAGCACCACACGATAACCCTTATTCACACCAATAAGCGCCAGGCCAATACCGGTATTGCCGGCGGTGGCCTCAATGACGGTCGAACCCGGCCGCAGCAAACCCTGCTGCTCGGCCCGGCGGATCATGCCCACAGCCGCGCGGTCCTTCACGCTGCCACCTGGATTCAGGTATTCCAGCTTGGCATAAACCTCGCCCTCTCCAGGCGCGGTGAGCCGGGCGAGATGGAGCATGGGTGTGCCGCCCGTGAGTTCGACAATGTTCTCCGCAATCCCAATCCTAAGATGAGCGGCTTCAAGAGTTTTCATGGCTCAAGTAGTAAGGTTATCAGGCGGAAGCGCCGTGGGGCTAGTTTGCTTGATTCGTTGAGTCTTCCTTAAGCCGTTGCCAGGACGCTCGACTCCATGCAGCTCTAAACCACGATCCGCGCTTATCGCTCTTTTTTCGCGGTTTTTTGGTTGTCCTGGAAGTAGCCGCTCTTGGTGCGGACCGTGAAGTTCTTGCCATCGGCGCGGGCCATGACCCTGATGGCGCGATATCCGGGGGCCTCGTCTGGGTTCTTCTTAAAACCAATGGTGTACTGATTGCGGATGTCGCGCGCAACCTCCTGGGTGATGGCGTCAACCTCGGCAAGGTCTTTGGGAAAATAGGCCACTCCGCCGGTCTGCTCCGCCAGCTCGCGCAAAGCCCGGCGTCCTTTTTTCTTGGCATCTTCATCCAGAATGCCGATGCTGTAGATAGTAGGGCCATTCTCCACCTGGACCTGGCGGACGGCCTGCTCCAGCGACCGCAGGCTGGTGTTGTCCCAACCGTCGGTTACGACCAGGAGGACTTTTTTCTCCAGCTTCTTGCCAACGTTGGGCTGCTTCATGATGTAATCGGCCGAAGCAACCACGGCGTCGAAGAGGGCGGTACCGCCGCGTGCGTCGATGCGGTCGAGCGCTTCGCGCAGCTTGGGAATGCTATTGGTAAAATCCTGGTCAATATAGGCTTCGTCATTGAAATTCACGACGAAGACACGGTCGTCGGGATTGCTGGACTTCACGAAATTCACCGCGGCCTGGGTTACCGCGGCACGCTTGTTGCGCATGGAACCGGAATTATCCACCAGGATACCGACGGCCACGGGCACATCCTCGTGCCGGAAAGAGGTGATCGGCTGGGGCTGGCCGTCTTCCAGCACCGTGAACGCATTGCGGTCGAGATTTGTGATAAGGCGTTGGTGGTCATCCACCACCGTGGCATGCAGCACGACTTGATCGACCTCTGCCTGTATGGTAAAGACCTTGCCCTGCTGCCTAACCTCACGTCCCTTGACCTGAACGGTATCACTGGGCTGATTGGCAGAGTGCGAAGCCGGGCTGGGAGTCGAAGAGCTGGCAGTCGCGGAAACTGCAGGCGCCGTCGGGGCCGGCGTCATGGCCAACAGGGCCGCATTAGAAGGGACCGACAACTCTTCCGGCTTGAGAGGCTCTTCCATCTCGTCACCGCTGGCCTGCGTCTGGGGACTTGTTGTTTGTGGAGAAGACACTTGCATGCCTGCCTGGCTCCAGGCAACAGGAACACACATCATGCAGACGAGTATGACAAGAAAAATGAGCTTATTCCGAGGGTGCATAGTATCCGGTTTTAGCGTAGACATGAAGCGGCGGGAGTCCCTTGGGCGGCTCCAACTTCACTTTGATCTTACGCCATTTGCCGTCATGCCGGTCATTGTTTGGACGGTATCCGAGCACATATTGGTTGCGTAGCTCCATACCAATCTTTGTGGCTGTATCGGCCAGCTCATTGGGGTTATTGATGACGTACGTGCGCCCCCCGGTGACTTCGGTGATATCCCCCAGCAGGGCGGGGCCGTTTGCCTCTTCCGGGGTGCGCCCCATGAAGTCAAAAATTCCGATGGCATAGATTTGCACGTCGGTTTCCCGGACAAGGCTCTTGATTTCGCTTTCCGTGTAACGGCTGCGGTTATCGCCGCCATCGCTGATGATCAGCAGCGCCTTCTTGCTGTTCTGGGCCTTTTTCATCTTGTCCATTCCCAGGTAAATGGCATCCAGCAGCGCAGTGCGGCCTTTGGGAACGGTATAGATGAGCTTGCTTTGGATGTCTTCCACCGAGCGGGTGAAGTCAGAGAGCAATTCCGGACGATCGGAGAAGGCAATTAGAAAGAATTCGTCCTGCGGGTTTGCGGTCTTGAAAAACTCGACTACTGCCTCCCGCGCCTTCTCGATCTTGTCACTCATACTGCCGCTCATGTCGAAGATCACGCCCAGGGAAATTGGGGCGTCCTCGCTGGAAAAGTGCTTGATCTGCTGCTCGTTACTGCCTTCAAAGATGCGAAAGTTTTCTTTTTCCAGGCCGGTGACAATCCGATTCATCGGGTCAGTGATGGTCACATTGACCAGCACCAGGTTTACATCAACCTTGAGGGGTTTAGTGTGGGTCTTCAGGGTGGGGTCGACGATGTTGTTGACCGGTGGCGGCGTGGGGGCGGGCTGCGCACGAGGTGTAATGTGGACCTGATCAGATTCCTGGGCCGGCAACGACGAACACGAAACTGCCGCAAGCGCAAGCAGAGCAATGACATACAGCAGATTTGTCAGAAGGAAACGCACATGCGCCGTGGACAGCAGGCTTGGTACGAGTCTCATGCTGCGCGATCTCAGAACCGTAAGCATTATGGTCGAAAGCACGGTCTAGACTCCGTCTCGCCCGAGAGAGGTATGGACGCGCGGATTTCGTTTTCCGGGGATATTACCACAGGATGCATTCCGGAACTCTACACTAAAGTACAACACGTATTTATGTTCTAAGGACAAGTTGGCTCTTAAAAGGCTCGTGACACTCCGGCTGCATTTTAAGATGTTTGCCGCAGAGGCTTGGTTTTCTCGCATGCATGCACGGAATGCCGCTTAAAGATATGCCACTCGAGCTTATACCGCTCCTGTCGTTATGAATATGGGTGAGGCGCGGGTTTACAAATATTTTACAAACCATAACCACAGACAACTGGCGGCCGGAAAATTTATTCCAGAGTTGATGTTAGAATCATCTTTTCATGGCTGAAATCCTCCCCTTTCAGGCACTGCGATACGATGCCTCTCGCTATGCAATTTCTGACCTGGTAACCCAGCCTTACGACAAAATCACACCTGAGATGCAGCGCCGCTATTATGCTGCAAGCCCTTATAACCTGGTACGCATCATTCTGGGAGAGCAGCATACCGCCGACAACGCTCAAGACAATGTGTATACCCGGGCGGCGGAATACTTGAAGATGTGGCGGGCGCAAAAAGTTCTGCTGCCAGACACTAAATCTTCCCTCTATCCCTACACCCAGGAATTCACCGCGCCCGGCAGTAATGCACCCATCTACACGCGTAAGGGCTTCATCGCGCTGGGCAAGATTTGTGAGTACGCGGAAGGCATTGTCCACCGCCACGAACAGACGCTTTCCAAACCGAAGAGCGACCGCCTGAACCTGCTGCGCGCTACGGCCGCGCACTTTGGCCAGATCTTCATGCTGTACCACGATCCCGCCTCTGAGGTGGAAGGCTTGTTTGAACAGGACCGCGCGGCCGAGACCAGCGTGAAGGATGAATACGGTGTCCGGCACTGCCTGTGGCCGGTGCACGATCCAAAGGTCATCGCCGCCGTTCGCCAGGCGATGGCTGACAAGAAACTCATCATCGCCGATGGGCACCACCGCTACGAGACGGCTCTCAACTACAGGAATGAGCGCAGAACCGCGGCGGCGCCGGCCCAATCCGCTCCCTGGGATTATGTGATGATGACCTTCGTCAACATGGCCAGCCCCGGCTTACTGATTTTGCCCACGCATCGAGTTGTCACCGGACTGGCGTCCTTTGATGAACAGGCTTTTCTCCAATCGGCGAAAAAGCATTTCTCCGCCGAACAGCTTGATGCAAGCTCAAAAACGCGGGTAGAGACAGCATTGCTCTTTTGGCTGCGACCAAGAGTGGATCATGGTTGCTGCGCAGCCTTCCTGCGGGCAAACAGGCGTTGGCCGGCATGGCTGAACGGCAGCGCCAGTTGGACGTAACCCAACTGCACAAGTTACTGCTGGAAGGGGCATTGGGCATGTCGGAGGAATCGGTCCGCAATCAGGAACATATCCGCTATCTGCGCGATGCCTCTGAAGCTTTCCAGCAGGTGCGCTCCGGCAAGGCCAATGTTGCGTTTCTTATGAACCCGGTGCGCATCGAACAAATGCGCGAAGTGGCCTTCGCCGGGGACGTAATGCCGCAGAAATCCACTGACTTTTATCCTAAACTGTTAAGTGGACTGACGATTTATGCCCTGGAATAGAAAGGCGCGCCTCGCACGGCAATTCCGGACTGCCGGGATTGCAGTCGCTATTGCCTTATCTTTCCTGGTAGCGCGCTCGGCAGACGAAAAAGAACTCACCATCGTTACTTCGCAAGACCATTTTCCCGTCCCCGTCCAGCAACGCGAGGGCAAGGAATATGTCGACCTTCAGAATATCCTCGATTCAATGGGGCACAGCTCGGCCAATGTAGAGGCTCAGAATTTCAAGCTCCACTACGGCCGGGTAGAAGCGCGTTTCCAGTCTGGCCAAACCGAAGCCAAGGTGGGTAACGTGGCTGTGCAGCTCACAGGCAAATTCCTGTTGGAAAACGGACGCGGATGGGTACCTGTATCTTCTCTCGCGGGATTGCTTCCCGCGTTCATCGGCGGCCGCGCCGAATACCACGAAATCTCGCACCGGCTATTTCTGAATGGCGGGGGCACGCGATTTTCAGCAGAGCTGAAGAAAGGCGCCCCTAGCAGCTTGACGCTCTCGTTCACGGCGCCGGTGAATCCGCGCATCAGCACCGAGAGCGGCAAGCTGCGGCTTTCCTTCAGCCGCGACCACCTGGTGATGACAGCACAAAGCTGGAAGTATGACGATCCGCTGATCAGTGCGCTGCACTATTCGGAAGACGAAAGCGGAGGCGAGATGGTGATCGAGGCCACCGAGCCTCTGCTGGCAAATTTCAGCGACCAGGGAAAAATCATAGTGATCTCGGCCGCCCCCAAACTGGCGGCCACGCCAGCCTCCTCGGAAGCGCAAACTTCGGGAGGAACCGCTGCGGCCACGAACAACCCGCCAGCCACGGAAAGCAATGCCAATTCTCCCGTAACTGCCAGCTCTGGGTCGGCTTCTCTGGCCGAGTCCACTGGCGTGCCGCACGCACGCTTTCTGATTGTGATTGATCCCAGCCACGGTGGCTCGGAGCGCGGGGCCGCTCTCAGCGACAAGATCGCGGAAAAAGACGTGACCCTTGCCATCGCACGCCGCCTGCGCGCGGAACTTTCCGATCGCGGACAGGCTACATTCATGATCCGCGACTCCGATTCCACCATCTCGCTCGATCAGCGGGCCATAGCCACTAATACGTCGCGGGCGGCGGTTTACGTGGCCATTCATGCCGGTACCCTGGGCAATGGCGTGCGGGTCTACACTTCCATGTTGCCGGAAACCGCTCCTGCTCCCGGCTCTTTCCTGCCATGGGAGACGGCGCAGTCCGGCTATGTTCGCGGCAGCAGAGTTCTGGCCGCGTCGGTTTTAGATCAGATCGGCAAGAGCCAAGCCAAGCTTCCGGTGGCCATGATGCCGGCGCCGGTGCGGCCCCTCAACAATATTGCCGGCGCCGCCATTGTCGTAGAAGTTGCTCCCCAGCGCGGCGAAGTCGATAGCCTCACCAGCAGCAACTACCAGCAGATGATTGCCAACGCGTTGGCGGCTGCCATTGTTTCTTCGCGCGCCAGTCTGGAGCAGTCGCGATGATCCCACGCCACGTGCTGATTTCGTTCGCGCTGCTGTTGGCCGGAATTTTTGTGCTCGGCCTGTACATGCTAAGCCTGAAACATGGGGCCGAGACGACCACGCTCAACCCCGGCGATTCGGCTGTGCTGGCCCCTCCGGGGAGCACCACCAGCGAAGCCGTGACTCTCTACGTTGCCTATGACGATTTGGGTGTGCTGCGCAAACGCACGACCACCGCGGCCCTTCCGGGTGAACCTCCGGCGCGCGCACGCGCCATTCTGCGGACTCTATTGCACGAGTATTTGCAGGGGAGCTCCCCCCATCCCATCGGCGCAGGCTCCGACGTGAGCGATGTTTACATTGTGAATCAGAGCCTGGCAGTGATTGACCTCAATACTGCGTTCGCCGACGGCCACCGCTCCGGAGTATGGGAGGAGACGCTCACCGTGGATTCCATGATCGCCACGCTCTCGGCCAACATGCCCGAGGTCAAACAGGTGAAGATTCTGGTGGATGGCAAAGAGCGCGAGACCCTGGCCGGCCACGCTGACCTGATCACGGTCTACGACACGGGCGTGGTAAATCAGTTGGTGCAGGCTTTGCAATAAGTTTAACCACAAAGGACACAAGGGTTTAACACGAAGGACACAAAGGGAAAGCAAAGTTTCTGATGCAGATTGCGATGGCAAAAACGGTGGAGTGGTGAATGGCACAAATTGGAAATAAACTTGCTTCTCCTTCGTGCCCTTCGTGGTTAAACTTCGTGCCCTTTGTGGTTAAACATGACTATCAACATTGGTGTTTTCGACTCAGGCATGGGCGGTTTGACGGTGCTGAAAGAGCTGATCCGGCTCTTTCCCCACGCGCACTACGATTATTTTGGGGACACGGCCCGGCTGCCCTATGGATCAAAGTCTGTGGAAACCGTAACCAAGTATGCGCGCTCCAGCGCCCGCTTACTGCAGAGTAAGGGAGCAGACTTGCTGGTGGTAGCGTGCAACACCGCCACCGCGCTTGCCTTCGAGGCGATCAAGGACGCGCTTCACATTCCTGTGATTGGTGTGGTCGAGCCCGGCGCTTTGCGCGCCGCCGAAGTGAGCCGCAGCCGGCATGCCCGCTGTTCGTGCCGCTGGTGGAAGAAGGATGGACCGAGCACAGCGTAACCCGCCAAGTCGCCGAAATTTACCTTAACGAAGTTTTCGCCGATGATTCGGCGACCGATGTCCTCGTGTTGGGTTGCACTCACTACCCTTTGCTGAGCCCTCTGCTCCGCAGCCTGACGCCGCCGCGAGTGGCAATTGTGGACTCGGCAGAATCGACAGCCCAAGCCGTGGTGAAGCACTTCAAGACAAAAGCAGGCCATACCACCTCTAAATCGAGGAATTCCCTGCCCCAGCTCTCTTTCTTTGCCACGGATTCAGTGGAAAAATTCCAGCGCCTGGGCGAGCGCTTTTTGGGCCAGCATATCGAGGAAGTAAAACTGGTGCGGCTCAAGGTGTGAGGCCTGCTGCAAGCCCAAGCAAGAATTTCCAGTAGTAGCTTAGTTGATGAATAATCAGGATTCAAAACTGCACCCTACTTGCAGATTGATCTGGTTTGCTTGTAGCTTGTAGCTTGGAGCTGATAGCAGCCTTCCTATGGTCTATCGATCTGACAATCGCACGCCGGAGCAGATGCGTCCGGTAAAAATCATTCCGCAACACCGGCAAGGGATGGATCACCAGCGAATACGCCATGATTCCCCGCTCCACGCTCACGCGCACGCCGCGGGAATCTTCCAAGGGCCGCATTGGCGGCCGGACGCACGAGATTCAGCGCCTTATAGGGCGCTCGCTACGCGCCGTTACCGACCTGACCCGCCTGGGCGAGCGCAGCATCTTTATTGATTGCGATGTCATCCAGGCCGATGGGGGCACGCGTACCGCCAGCATCACCGGCGCATTCGTGGCCCTGGGATTGGCCATGCAGAAGATGGTGGAAGCAGGCACGCTCACCTCGGCTCCCATCCGCGACTATGTAGCAGCGACTAGCGTGGGCATCGTGGATGGCGAGGTACTTCTCGATCTTAACTATGAAGAAGATTCCCGCGCCGAGGTCGACATGAACCTGGTGATGACCGGTAGCAAGAAGATCGTGGAAATCCAGGGCACAGCGGAACAGCATCCATT
>QIAW01000020.1:7396-9124 GCA_003225655.1 Acidobacteriota bacterium | reverse complement strand
CCGTCAGTACCGCTCACATGAACAAGGAAGATAGGGAGGACGTTGAGGAATTCCTGTCTTTGGTGACCGCAGAGGTCGCAAAGGGACGCAGAGACCCCAAAAAACATCCCCGAATTTCCACCTCTAATTGGATTTGGTCTTACCACCAGCCGCCGCCGCAGCAGTTTCATATTTCGAGCTGTCATACTCGAACTCTCCCTGGCTGCTGTTGGTGTCTTTGAAAGAGAAGCGGTTGCCGCCGAAGGCGTAGCGATAGAAGTCGGTATGTCCTTTGATGGCGTCCGCTATGTCAATATCGCGGTTGTTCTTGACGATTATGGGAGTCTTGCCATCGCGGCCGATGATATAGCGCGCCCGGAATTCTCCATCTTCACCGAATTTTACGTGATTGCCGCGATTGTCATACTCCTGGGTAATCTCGACATCTCGCGCGGCAACGCGGGGCGCGGATTTTCCCGCCGGATATATGCCATCCTTCAACCGCAATACCTTATTGGCAATCTGCATGAGGGCCACGCGTTGTATCGGGCTCGCGTTCTTATCCAGATAGAGCGTGCTGCCGTACTTTGCGTGCGCGATTCCGAACTTCAGACCGTCTAATTGAATGTCGTTGAAATTTCCCTGCTCGATCTTGTATGAATCCATGTCATAGCAATAATGGTGTGGCGAAGGGCCTCTGCCGAACATGCAGGTGCAGGGCACGGCGCAGGAGCATGCATCGCTCAGCGAACCTTTGATATGCCATTTCTGGCCGGAAGACTTTCCATCATTGGCCAGCAAGAGCACTGGAACCAGCAACAATAAAAGATTGGCCCTTTGCCTGAGATTCATGATGTTGCCTCCCTAAGAACAACGATTCTAAGTACGTCAGAAATATATATCAACGTGGGAGTTCGAGATATCCGGCTTGGGTGAGACGCGAACACTTGCTTGTTACAACTTCGTTTGCATGGGCTATCGTCAGGCTGAAGCCGTGTTATTCTACCATTCTGTTTTTCACACAATAGAATCGCCTCTTCACTGACTCCTTTGAATGCAGAGTACAGCAAGGCTGTAGAAATTCCGCGCGCCACGAGCAGAGCCGGTCTGCCGATGAGGATTGTTTCTTCTCCTGCGGCTATCTTTACGGTAGCGCTGCTGGTTCGCCTGGTCGATCTCAGCCTTCATCCTTGGTTTAAGCCTGCGCACCCCGATCAGCTTACCTTCGCATACGAAATCGGGAGAGTCGCGCAATCCATTGTCGAAGGGCACGGCTTCAGCTCGCCATTCGGAGGCAGCACCGGGCCGACGGCCTGGTATACGCCGGTCTATCCGCTGTTGCTGGCGGGCATCTTCAAAAGCTTCGGCGTGTACAGCCTGGCTTCCGCCTGGGTGATTGCCACGGTGAACAGCCTGTTTGCCGCTCTGACTGCGGTGGTCATGGTCGCGATTGGCAGAGAAACCGTCGGCGCACGCGTGGGAATGATTGCGGCCTGGATTTGGGCTCTGCTTCCCTACGTCATGCAGTGGTCGGTGCGCTGGGTGTGGGACACGAGTCTTTCCGCTTTGCTCCTGGCTCTGGTGGTCTATGCCACGCTGCGCGCGCGCAGGAAGCCGCGCCGCATAGATTTCATCTTGCTCGGTCTTCTCTGGGCTCTGGTTGCCAACGCCAATCCCACATTGCTGAGCCTTATACCATTCTCGCTGCTGTGGATATGGTGGGGGCAGCGAAGTGAACGCTCAGTGAAG
>QIAW01000020.1:0-7293 GCA_003225655.1 Acidobacteriota bacterium | reverse complement strand
TCCGTTCTGCTGCTCACGGTGCTGGGCTGCGTGCCTTGGCTCGCGAGAAATTACATCACCATGCGCTATCTTGGTCTGCGCAGTAATTTTGGCGAAGAGCTGTATCTGGGAAACCAGCCGGGAGCGGATGGCTTGATCGTGCAGTGGAAGCATCCGATATGGAACAACGCGGAGCTGCGCGAATACCAGCGGCTGGGCGAAATTGCTTACATTGCCGCCAAGCGCCGGCTGGCGCTGGAGTTCATACGAAGTCATCCGGGAACGTTCACCGTGATAAGCCTCAAGCGAATTGTCTACTTCTGGTGTGGTGCGCCAGATGATCCCAGGGTCCATCCTTCCAACGTGGTCGTGCGGACGACCTTTTTGTTCATGATGACCTTGCTCGGCCTTTGGGGGTGCCTGCGCGCAATTCGTAAAGAAGTTCCGGGGGCATGGCTGCTGCTTGCCACGCTGGTTTTCTATCCCCTCATCTTTTATATAACGCACACCCACGTGCGCTACCGGCATCCACTCGATCCGGTATTGCTTCTTTGCGCGATATACCTTTTCGCGTCGCACAGCGGTGGGAAATCTCTTTAGTTGAAATCAGATCAGAGATAAACAGCGGCTTCTACCGGCGCGGGTGATAGGCGCCCAAATCTTTGTTATCGCGTGATATCAAACCCAGACATCTTCGGAATTGAGCCGGATATCATCGTCCTGGCATTCGCAGGGGTTTGGCCTCTTTACCTCGAAAATGCATGGCTCAGTGCCGTACAGGGTTGCTCTTTGACAAAACCGAATATTGTTCCAGTGTATGGATTTCAGTGCTCCGAGACGTATGCTTCTGCCATGCTCCCAAGCACCAGAACCGGGGTCTCCAGCATGCGCCGCACGTGCTGGGGTGGAGTGCCGGGGTCCCTGCTAGGGATTTTCTGCTCCCAGCTAGGCCCCCATCGAAGGTCCATTTTCCCCAGTAAATACGCGGCTCAGAGGCTGATTTGAGGCACTCCACCCCTAGCTGCAAGGGGGGTGGGGTATCGCCATGACGGTACATAGCCGGGCCGGAAACTGTTTTATCTTATCGGCGGCGCAACACTTACTGTGGGATGGGTTTTCAGATATTGTCTACGCGCTTCGGCATAGCTCTGGTCGGTGATGCGGAAGACGACCATAGCATCTCCTGGGAGATTCCAGTGCTGGTATTTCATTAATCCGATGCAGGTCGGCTCCTGTTTCAGCAGAAAATTTGCAGAGACAACGGCCCACTGCGGCGCTTCCGGAGCGGGGTTGTCGCACTTCCATGGCTTTGCCTGCGGCACATACGTGTTAGGGAGCAGCGGGGTCATGCGGCCGTCGACATAGATGTTGGCAATTTGATGCTGCGCGGCAAAAGACGCAACCGCAGGCAGGGTTTGTCCCCAGTCGAGGTTTGAGTCGGTGGTGATCTCCTGTTTAGGCGCAGCGCGGAAATCATTGAAGTAGGAGATGTAATGAGGAAAAGCTGCAAGCGCAGTGACGAAACATGAGAAGACAAGAACCATAATGGCGCTGAAGGCCAGCGTTCGCTTTCCGGCAGCGGCGATGGCGCGCACTTGCGGCACCAGCAACGCCAGGAGCACAGCCAGGATGGAAAGCGGGACCGAGATGTGCCGCACTCCGATGTTGAGCCGCGAGCGCATGGCTGCCGCGGTGAACACCAGAAGAAATGAGATCAAGGCACGCACGCGAACGCGATTGGCATAACTGAGCTGGGGCAGCACGCTTGGCTGCCCTGCCCTGCCTTCCTCGTGCCTGCGGTGTTCCTGCCAGAACTGAACAGCGGTAAGTGTCGCTAGAAACAAAAGCAAAAGAACTTCACCTGGAGCGAGTTTGAAGAACGCGATAACCGGAAAGTAATACCACACGCCGTGACCGTGAAGCTTTCCCAGCAGGTAGACAGGCCGGGTCAGACCGGCATTCAGGTAGCCGATGCCGCCAAGATACAGCCAAAGCGGTTGTAGCGGGTGCTCCCAGCCGGGGTGCTTCGCTAGAAAATAAGTCGTGGAGGCGAGAATACGCTCAGGCGGACGAAAGGCCGCAACGTAAGCGTTGCGAGCGTTCAGGATCTCACGTGTCGAGCTGTGGAAAGTGGTGAGCCAATAGAATCCCCAGGTAACGGCCGAGCTCAGAACACCGGCCATCAGCAGGTAAGCAGAAGCTTTGCGGAAGTTTGGCGGTTGTTCCCCTGTGGAACTGGTCTCCTGGCGATCTTTCGGTGCGCTCAGCCACATCCATATCCAGAACAAAGCGATAGAAGGCACGATCAGGACCGCAGAAAATTTGGAGAGCAGGGCCGCGGCAGCGGCCAGCGCCAATTTGATAACTGAGGCAAAAATTGGTTTCAGCCGAAGATTCGCCGCCAGCCATGCGGTGAGCAGACAGAATAATGCCATACCCATATCGGTAATCACCAGCGGTCCGTAACCGAGATAAAAGGGCGAAGTGGTAAATACAGCCAGACTCAGCAGCGCACCCGCAGTTCCCGCCAGGGTACGGGCCATGACGTAAACAGCGAGACCGAAGCAGAGCATCAGCAGGATCATCGGCATGCGGGCGAGAAATACAATGTGCGCAGCGCCCTGCTTTTGGTTCCAATCACTGAAGAAATGCTGCCCGAAGCTCCACTGGCAGTCGAGCCCGCCCGCGCCGCACCACGAGCGGTCGCCGTAGTTGGCGCGCACATCAGAGAACAACAGCGGAAACGCGGCGATAATCTTGAGCAGCGGTGGGTGCTCGAGGTTCAGGCGCGCGTCCTGTTTCTGCAGGTAGCTGAGACCCGACGGTATGTGGACCACTTCATCGTAGGTAGCAGACTGCTGCCGCGAGCTGGCGATCGAAAGCGCCGCCATCAGTGAAAGCAGCAGAGAAACAAGCGCATACTCCCAGCGGGGCCACTGCATCTTAGGAAAATCTGTCATTCGGTCCTTTGGCGGTATTGAGCAAAGAAAACAGGATTTTATCCTACACTCTGCGCGCGTGACAGAATCTCGCTCATGTGCAGCAATGGAGGCTGCGCAAGACTGTCACTGCATTTACACTGAAGGCGCTGTATGCCTCTTTAAATATCGCAAGGAGCTTCTCGATGGCCAAAGCGTATGACGCAATCATTATAGGTACCGGGCAGGCTGGACCGTTTCTGGCCTCGCGGCTCGCCGCCGCGGGGATGAAAGTCGCCATTGCGGAGCGAAAGTTTTTCGGCGGCACCTGCGTTAACACCGGATGCATTCCCACCAAAGCCATGGTGGCCAGCGCCTATGCTGCACGGGTGGCACAACGTGCCCGCGAATATGGCGTGATGATTGAGGGCGATGTGCGCGTTGATATGAAAAAAATGAAGGCCCGCAAAGACGCCATCTCGGGGAAATCGCGCACCGGTATCGAGACTTGGCTCAAGGGCACGGAAAACTGCACGGTGTATCAAGGCCATGCGCGCTTTGAATCCGCGCGCGAGGTGCGGGTCGGCGATGAACTAATCAGCTCAGAGCGCATCTTTATCAACGTTGGTGGCCGCGCCGCGATCCCTTCTATGCCCGGCATTGATCAGATCGCCTATCTCACTAACTCTTCCATGATGGAGGTGGATTTTCTGCCCGATCATCTCGTGATCATCGGCGGCAGCTACATTGGGCTGGAGTTCGGGCAGATGTTCCGCCGCTTTGGCAGCAAGGTGACCATGGTCGAGATGATGCCGCGCTTGATCGCGCGCGAAGATGAAGACGTTTCCATCGCGATCCGGCAAATTCTTGAGCAGGAGGGCATCGAGCTTCGACTGAATGCAAAATGCGTGGGCTTTACCAAACATCCGAAGGGAATTTCCGTGCGCGTGGATTGCACCGATGGCTCTCCTGAGGTGGTAAGCAGCCACGTACTGCTGGCAGTCGGGCGCCACCCAAACACTGACGATCTTGGCCTCGACAAAGCAGCCGTTAAGACCGATGAACGCGGTTACATTCTCGTGGATGACCAGCTACGCACTACTCATACCGCCTACAACGATTTTGAGATTGTGGCCGCCAACCTTCTCGACCACGACCAGCGCCGGGTCTCGGACCGTATTCTGGCGTACGCTCTCTACATTGATCCGCCGCTGGGGCGGGCCGGCATGACCGAGGCCGAGGTGCGAAAATCGGGCAGGCGCGCCCTCAAGGGAGAACGGCCCATGACCAGGGTGGGGCGGGCCGTAGAAAAAGGTGAAACTCAGGGCTTCATGAAAATACTGGTGGATGCCGAGACCGAACAGATCTTAGGTGCATCAATCCTGGGGACGGGAGGCGATGAGGCCATCCATTCGATTCTCGACGTGATGTATGCCAAAGCGCCTTACACAACGCTGCAGCGCGCCATGCACATTCATCCTACGGTTTCAGAGCTTGTTCCGACCATGCTGGGAGAGCTGCGGGCGTTGAGCACGTGAAACAAACGACGGCAGATACAGGACGCTAAGAGCCCACCACCACTGAAACTGCCCTGGATTTTTCCTGCTCGATCGCGGTTAGCATGGATTCATCATCGGAGAACTTGAACCACGCCAGGCCGCGCTCCTTCGCCTGCTTTTCTTCAGCGCGCGCCAGGTATTCGAGGTCAGGTTTTTCCACGATGCGCAGGCCTTTAGAGACAAGATGCTTGCGGACCTGCTCATAAGAGGCGGAAGGCTTTTCCGGTGAAGTCTCCAGGTAGTTGAGCACACCGGCGGCGCCGACTTCCCCGTCGTGGCGGGCGATGCCTACCAGGCCTTCGCTGGCCTTGCGCGCCCACCCGACTACGTAGATTCCGTCCATGGCTTTGCCACTCGGGGGGTCGAGGACCTCGTAGATGGGCCGATTAGGATCGGCGACATCAGAGCAGGTGACGTAGCAGTCTTTATTGTAAGGAAGTCCCAAAGTGGGATCAGCCACGTCGCCAATGGCAAAGATCATGGTGTCAACATCGATGTCGACGGTTTTCTCTGTGCCCTTGCAACCGATGTTGCCGTCGCGCTCGACCAGGACGTTCTCTGTGATGGTCAGGCGATTGATGCGGCCGCTGGCAGGCGTTTGTGGCTTTGCCAGAATAGGAAAGGTATCTTCCGCCACTTTGGCGATGTCCTGTCCAACAGCGGCAAGCTGCGGCTGAATGCGCTTCAATTCTTCCTGGAATGCCTGCCGGTCGAGAAACCTCTCTACGTAGACGAATTCTTTGAGGTCGAATTTGGCTTCAAAGGGGCCGCGGCGCGCGATCACGATCACCTCTTCCGCCGTGTGCTTGGGATCATCGATCAGCAGCCAGTGGGCCAGGTCCACCATCACATTGCCCATGCCCACGATAGCAATACGCCTGCCCACGGAAAAATCCTGAGAGGCAAAGGGCGGCAGTTGATTGTAGTAATAGACAAAATCCTTGGCGCAGTAAACGCCGCCGCAATTATCGCCGGGAAGCCCCAGCTTCTTTGTGCCCTGTGCGCCCACGGAAAAGACAATGGCCGAGGGAGAAAACTCGCGCAAATCGGCGATCGTGACCGGCGAAGCATTTGCCACGGCGACGTGTCCGATGTAATGCACGTTGGGCAGGCTGAGCACCTTGGCGAACTGCTTGCGCAGGCCGGTTTTCATCTTGTCTTTGGTGGGATAGATGCCATATTCGGCCAGGCCGCCGGGTTTGATGTCGCGGTTGAGGATAATCACCTCATGCCCCGCCTGGGCAATCTTCTGCGCTGCGAACATTCCTGCCGGTCCAGCACCCACGACAAACACAGTTTTCACTCAGGCCTCCTCTTCGATACCTCTCGGTCACAACAAACTGTCGGGCACGCGCAAGCGATCAGTGTGACAGGGCATTTCTGCGATAGCAAAAGCTTTTAAGCAAGACTATCTTAGAACAGCCACCCTGTTTAAAACGTGATGAACCTCACAAAATTATTGGGCATGAGAATACCGGGCTAGCACTACTGGCTGGTGACGGTCAACACGCCGGCGCCGCGGATGGCATCATGCTTGAGAGCATTCAACGCGGCGTTCGCCTGGTCGAGCGGAAAGACCTCGACCTGGGTCCGAATGGGAATTTCGGCAGCGACCTTCAGAAAGTCAATGCCATCCTGCCTGGTATTGTTGGCCACGCTGCGGACCATCCGCTCGTGATATAGCAACTCGTAAGGCAAAGACGGTATGGGGCTCATGTGGATCCCGCCCAGCACCAAGGTGCCGGCTTTCTTCAGCGATTTCAATGCCGCCGGAACCAGCTCTCCCGCCGGAGCAAAGATGATGGCCGCGTTCAGCCCTACGGGCGGAGTATCGTAAGCACCGCCCACCCATTCGGCTCCCAGTTCGCGCGCCAGCTTGCGGTGCTTTTCCTCACGAGTGCAGACAAGGACTCTGATCTTCCATTGGAGTGCGACCTGGATGGCGACGTGTCCTGCGGCCCCGAATCCGTAGATTGCCAGCGTGTCGCCGGCCTGCAAATTAGAGAGCCGTAGCGCGCGGAAACCGATAATGCCCGCGCACAGAAGCGGCGCCGCTTGTGTATCGTGAAAGCGGGCGGGAATGGGATAAACGAATCCTTCAGGCGCAACAATGTATTCGGCGTATCCTCCCTGCGCGGTGTAGCCGGTGAATTCCGCGTTCACGCACAGGTTCTCACGTCCGCGTGTGCAATACTCGCAACTGCCATCGGTGCTATGCAGCCAGGGCGCGCCAACCCTTGTACCCACGGCATATTTTTTGGCACTGGCTCCGCCGCGCACGATGCGGCCTACAACCTGGTGCCCGGGGATAACACTGGAATGCTTCGGCGGAAGCTCGCCCTCAACCACATGCAGATCGGTTCTGCAGATTCCGCAGGCCAGCACCTGGATAAGGACTTCATCGGCGCCCGGCTCCGGAACGGGTATGTCTTCGCACACCAGCGGATTGCTCTCGACCGGCGCTGGAGCTTTGAGCACCAGGGCTCGCATCTTCCTGCTCACATAAATTCTCCGCTCAAATGATAGAACATCGCGGCGACGCAACGGTTTCCGCGCCATCACCACTATTAAGGATGATTGGCAGTTTCACCATTAGACGGATAGGATGAACCTCTATGTTGCCGCTTCCCCCGAAAGCTTCAACCATCCCGTTGGGCGGTACTGTTGTGACCGGCGGCGCGGCGTTCCGAGTCTGGGCGCCAAGAGCGACTGCGGTTTACCTTCTGGGCGATTTCAACCAATTTGCCGTGGACGAGAACTTCCGGCTGCAGTCGCTGAACGATGAAACCTGGGCCGGCTTTCTGGCGGGAGCAAAAGATGGCGTCCGCTACATGTTT
>QIAW01000019.1 GCA_003225655.1 Acidobacteriota bacterium | reverse complement strand
TGGTTGGCCACCGCCACATCTGTGATGCCGTCATTGTTGAAGTCGCCGGTCAGCACCACCCTGGGATTTTTTCCGGTGGGATAGTCTTTGCGGCCGCTAAAAGCACCGTTGCCGTTGTTCAGCAGAACGGTAATGCTGTTGTCTGTGGAATTTGCCGTCACTACATCAGGCATGCCATCGCGGTTGAAGTCGGCAACACTGATGGAAACGGGGCCTTTCCCGGTATCAAAATCGGGCTTCTGGAACCTTACCTGGGCGCGAACAACCGACGCCAGCATGGTAAACAGAGTCAGCAAAGAGAAGCTTCGGCCAACAGTCGTGGAAAATGAGCGCAGAAAAGACTAAAACCCAATCATGGGTAGCTCCGCTATGGGTCTCAGGGAACGGCGAGGGCCCAACTGCGAGTAGTAGGATTATCGAGAGCACAGGAGGGTTGTCAGCAACCACAAGCTGCCTGGCGAACAACAGCATTTCGTAGGACCTGAGGTAGACCCTGTTGCCTCAATAATTTCTCAGCACTATCGAAGCGATGCTCTTGCAGCTTTAGCTTTATCAGCTTGATTCGTTGCGAGTAGGATAATTTATGTGTGTGGAATTAGTTTAATACAGCAGGATACCGTTCGTGGAAAAACCTCACTATAAAGTCCGGATCAGGCGGGAGTACAAGGTGCGGTATCCCAACCCAATACGCGTTGCCGCGGGTGAGCGCGTTATGGTGGGAGACGAGGACCAAGGCTTCCCCGGATGGAGGTGGTGCAAGGCGCACGATGGCCGTGAGGGCTGGGTCCCCGTCGAATTGCTCTCGGGCGAAGGAGAAAAGGCGATCATGCTCGAGAATTATTCGGCGCGCGAGCTTGGGGTACAGCCGGGAGAAGAAGTTCTGGTTGAGGACGCCCGCTATGGCTGGTTGCTGGTCCGCAATGCGCAAGGCGAGCGTGGATGGATTCCCGCTACCCACATAGAATCCACTAAAGCTTAGTTATCGTCGCTGCGCGCTGGCGGGCTGCACGCTGACGCTAGTTCCGCCGCGATTTAACGCGCCGCGGCTTGGCGGATTCGGCGATCAGACGCCAGGCTTCCACGAGATGCACGCTGAGCTCTTCATCGCTGATGGCGCCCAGTTCGATGCCGATCCATCCACGCACGCCGACATAAGGCGGGCGGAAGAACTTCTGTGGCTGGCTTTTGACCAGCATGGCCTGCAGGCCCGGAGGCGCAGCGATCCACACGGCGATGTGTCCATCGTTGTGATGGTTGTTGGCGAACATTGCATAGACTTTCTTTTTGGTGAAGAAGGTCGGCTCGCCGTGAGAGATTTTTTCCGTACTCTCAGGCAGGGTGGCGCAGATCCTGCGGACGCGCTGCAGGTGTTCTTCGCCGAGAGGCGATTTTTTGCCTTTGGCAGTTAGTTTCGGTCTCGCCTGTTTTTCTTTCATGGTTCGATTGAGCCGTGTGCTCGTATCATCATACCCATGTCGGCCCTGGACGGTAAATTTTGCGAGTCCAACCTGCGGCAATTTCATCTGAACTAGACATGCCCGATCATGCTGCCTTCTTAGCATTTCTTGTGGCCGCTCTGGCGCTGAACTTCGCTCCAGGTCCCGACATGCTCTACGTCCTCGGCCGCAGCCTGGGGCAGGGGCGCAAAGCCGGCATCGTCTCCGCTTTCGGCATCTTTGCCGGATGCCTGGTGCACATCGCAGCCGCAGCACTCGGGTTAGCCGCGTTGCTGCTAGCCTCGACCATCGCGTACAACGTGATCCGCTATGCAGGCGCCGCTTATTTGCTTTATCTCGGCGCGCGGATGCTGCTCGGCCGGAATCCGACCCTAAACCCGGGTCCAAGCGTGAGCCCAAACACAGACGCGCGCAACGCACTCTCCCCCGTGGGCGCCAGCCCTCCCCCAGCAAGCCTGAGCCGTATCTTCACGCAGGGCGTCATCACCAACGTTCTCAACCCCAAGGTTGCGATGTTCTTCGTGGCCTTCCTGCCCCAATTTGTGAATGGCGCCCGCGGCTCAGTGGTGTTTCAGATCGCGATCCTGGGATTAATTTTTGATGCCGGCGGCACGCTGGTGAATATTGGTGTGGCATTTTTTGCAGGACACATCGGAAACCGCTTGCGCCAGAGCGCCCGCGCCGCCCGGATTGGCTGGGCGGAGATAAATTCCCCGCGTTGCCGTCGCTAGACCGCAACCAGAACTAAAAATTTACCACGGAGGCGCGGAGACACGGAGAAAGGCAAATCAAAAATCTTGGCCACAACTCCGACGAAGGAACAGCCCGGCAGGGCACGGAGGACGGAAGAATTCTGAAGGTGCTCTAAAGTTCCTTCACATATTCCAGCAGCGGCATTTCAAAAAAACCTGTGATTTTGCCTGAGCGGCTGTATCCATTTTTTTCGTAAAACTTCATGGCAGGTTGCAGGGGCAGGGTGGTGTCCAGGGTTACGCGTGTACAGCCGTTGCTCTTGAGCCAGGCCTCGATGCTGCTAAGCAACTGTGCAGCCAAACCGGTTCCACACCAATGCGGCAGCACAGCCATGCCACGCAGATGACCCTCTTTGC
>QIAW01000188.1 GCA_003225655.1 Acidobacteriota bacterium | reverse complement strand
GCCGGAAGCACCGATCTTTTCTTTGTGAATGGCGTCCGCATTGATAAAATCCAGTGCTAAGCTTTTCGGTCCTGGGTAGCCAACAGACTCAGCTCATTGTCCCGCTCAAGCAGATTTCAGCCATCCAGCGGTCCACTTTCAGGATGCGTGATTTCAGGGACAGGTGCAGAAGTTCGCCGGGTTTATCGGCGGATCAAACTTCTTCATGACAACAGCGCGGGGTCGGTGCGGCACCCTTTAAGGTTGGAGGATGCTTGGAACTGGAGTCCTTTGATGAGGCCTATCTCAAACGTCTCCGCGCTGCAGAGCCGGCCACGTGTGACCACTTTGTTGCCTATTTTGGCAAGCTGCTGTTCATTAAGCTGCGCAGCCGCCTGCGTTCTCCTCAGGCCATCGAAGATATTCGCCAGGAGACGTTTGCCCGCGTGTTCACCAAGCTGGGAAACGAGGGCGGAATTCGGAATCCAGCGAGCCTGGGCTCGTTCGTCAATTCGGTTTGTAACAATGTGCTTTTGGAGCACTACCGCTCTTCATCGCGGAACGACTACCTGGAAGATAACCCAGTAGATCCTCCGGACAAGGGACCCAGCATTGATGAGAAGCTGGTCACCAAGCAAACTCAGCGGCATGTGAGGCAGATCCTTTCGCAACTTCCCGAGAAAAACCGCCGCATCTTATATGCACTCTTCATCGAAGAGAAGCCTAAGGACCAAGTGTGCCAGGAGTTCGGGGTCAACCGCGACTACTTGCGCGTGCTATTGCATCGCGCCAAGCAGAGCTTCAGAGCTGCTTTCGAGCAAGATGAGCGGGGAACCGGGTCGTGAGGGTAAAGCAGAAGAGAGCTGCTCATTACCTTGGTAATGAAGCGTTTCAGGGGTGAAAACAACTATCCCCCAGTACAGAGGTAGCCGATGACTCACCTCGAAGCCGTGAAAGGCAGACTGGCAGAAGGCTACCTTTTAGGAGATCTCTCAATGGAGCAATTGGAAGAATACGAGGAGCACTACTTCGGTTGTCCGGTGTGCGCGGAAGAGGTAAAACTTGGGGCCGTGTTCCTGGCCAATGTTAAGGGATACTGGGAAACGAGCAGGACACCCGGAATCGATGAAACGTTTTGACATTATGAATAACTACTCATTAGAGATGTAGGTTTTATGGACCATAACGAAGCGGTGACAAAGAAAATGGCTGAAAGTTGTCTACTGGAAGAACTCACACCGGAGCAGCGCGATGCTTTTGAAGAGCACTATTTCGACTGCCCCGAATGCGCCAAAGACGTAAAGGCGGCAGCCATGCTAGTGGCCAACGTCAAAGAGGTCTTGCGGACAGAGCCGGCGTTCCGGCTGGTTTTCATGGCTGCAACCGGCTTACGGGCTGGCGGCGGCTCTGGTGCTGGCCGTCGTTCTCTATCAGAACCTGGTTACCATTCCGGGCTTGAAGGAGCAGGCGAAAGGCAATGTACCGCAGGCGCTGACGACTTTCTCTCTTATTGCGGGTTCGCGTGGAGCAAAAATTGCTGAAGTCCAGGTCGAACCGAAACAGCCTTTTGTACTTTACATTGATATCCCGACAAGCGATAATTTCGCTTCTTATACCCTAGATGTGCAGCCGGAAAACGGTGTCACGCAGTTTTCGGCACCGGTTTCGGCCGAGGCAGCAAAACAAGCTGTTCCGCTTTTTGTGAGCGGTTCGCTGCTCAAGCCGGGCAAATATGTCGTAGTCGTTCGAGGCAATCAGAAAGCAAACAATGCTTCGGAGGCAGGCACCGAGATACGAAGTTATCCTTTCAGTTTTGAATATAAGAACGAAGGAACGACAAAACCATGAGCTTGTCAGCTATACCACCAAGAACCCATTTCTTTCATGCACAGGCCATTGGAGCCGGCGGAAGAATCACCCGGCCATTTGATGAGCTGCTGGAGGTGCAAGCGGCGACGGCCCTGCCTATTGGCGGAGGACAAGGTTCTTCTCGCGTCGAAAATTTTCGCTTCAAAAACATTTTGTCCTTCCGATCGGCCGATGCACACGTTACAGGAAGCCAGAGCAAAGATGGCAAGAGCTTCGCCACGCTGGCCGCCGTCGCCATCGAAGATTTGAATATCATGGACGTAATTACGGCGAAAAGGATCGTTTCTCGAATTACATCGCACCACGGCATTGATGACACAGAGCCGAGCATCACTCCTCTGGGAAGCCGGTTTGAGGGCTTGCGGATCGCCGGATGTGAGCTTGAGATAGAACTCGACACGCATTTCCCACCACCGCGAGATACGTATCAGGGCTTCAAAAAAGAGAATGCCCGTTTGACGGAATCGAAGGGTTTGATTGTCACTACTCTGGTCAAGCAGATTGATAGGGGTAAAAAGTCCTGCAATGAATTGAAGATCTCTGGCAATGTAATCGAAGTGCCGCATTTTGGAAGGATATATTTAGCGCAGTTCTTGCTCACATCCTATTCGCGACGTCTTGTGATGTTGCGTGCGGACTTGGGATGTCCGGTCAGTGGTACGCTGGATGTGGGAGATGCGCAGGGAAATGGCACAACCTACCCGTAGGTGGGTATTACTGATTCTATCGGCGGCGATACTTTCTGCCTGCAGCAAGCATTCTCAGCCTTCGCCGCAAGTCTATTTTCAAACTGTGCGCGCGGAATTTCAGCGCGGAGATCTAGTGGCCGCCCAAGCGGAGGCCGATCGGGCCTATGAACAGTATCAAAAGACAAACCCAGACTGGGCCTGGCGCTTTCGCGTGCTTCAGGCCGAGACTCTTGTCTGGCAAGGCTTGAGTAAGAATGCCCTGACATTGCTGGATGCAGAGTTACCCGCATCGCTTTCAACAGACGAAGCAGCTGTTCGCCGCAAAATTACGCGGGGCCTTGCTTACACCTTTTTGCAGCAATTCGCCGAAGCCGAAAACCAGCTTGGCGAGGCCGAGAAACTCGCCTCAAAGAATCAACCGAAACTTTTAGGAGAAGTTGCACTCAGTCAGGGAACTCTTTTGGTTTTGCGAGAAGAGTTTCAAGCCTCTGAAGCTGCCTTCTTGCGCGCGCTCAAACTCGCACGCCAAGAAAACCTGCATTTTCTGGAAGCCAATGCCATGGGTAGTCTGGGTCTGGTGAATATGAAGATGCAGCACTATGGCGAGGCCATTGATTGGTATAAGGCTTCCTCAAAGCTGGCGGAATCTCTGGGCGCGCGTACTGTTATGGCGAAGAATACGGGCAATATGGGCTGGTGTTTTTACCGGATTGGAAATCTGGATTCAGCCCGAAAACTGTTCACCGAAGCAGATGGACTCTCAGAGCAATTGGGTCTGCAGAAAGATGAGTTGAGGTGGTTGATCAACTTGGGCGTCATGTATTATGACCGGAGGGAATTCGATGCCGCACAAGATTACTATCAGCGAGCCCTCCGAATAGCAAAGCAACTTGACGATAAGCTAGATACCGCTATCAGTCTCGATAACCTGGCCCTTATTGCCATTAAACAGCAAAAATTAGACGATGCTGAACGATATAACCAAGAGGCATTGTCTCTGCAGGGCACCGGAATCTCCAGACTTTATTCCGTATACAATGACGGCAAAATCAGCGCTGGCCGAAAGAATTTCAAGCGAGCGGAATCTCTGCTGCAGCATGTTATCCAGAAGTCGGAGCGCGACTTTTCCTTGCGTCTGGATGCAGAGACTGCACT
>QIAW01000187.1 GCA_003225655.1 Acidobacteriota bacterium | reverse complement strand
TCCGCCTTTTCTGATCGTGCATGGCGAGGGTGATAGGGTGATACCGGTCGAGCAGGGCCAGCGCCTTTACGAGGAGTTGCGAAAAGCCGGGGTGAACGCCACATTGAAAATCCTGCCCGCAGGGCACAGGGCGATACAGACGGACGCCCTCAAGGACGCTGAAGTTTTCTTCGATGCGACGCTCAAGAAGCACTGAAAACGCTTTCGTAAAATTTGGTGGACTTGTCTGCGTGCTTGTTGTCATAGTCCGCCATGCCTAGAACCCGCTCACGGTCATTTCGTAACCTGTTGCTGATCGCGCTTGTCCTTCTTGCGCTCGTACTGGTATGGAAGGCCAGAAATTTCACGAGACGCTACACCGCCGCAGAAGCGCGAAAGGCATCTCTACCGATCCCGGTTGGCGCATCGCGGGCAAAAGTCAGCGAGCTTGAAACAACTGTCGGAGCGGCCGGGCAGGTTCTGCAATACACGACGGTCACGCTTACCTCCCGAATCGCTGCCAAAATCGACAAGGTCTTGGTTAATGTCGGGGACACAATCCATTTCGGTGAACCGCTTGTCGAGAATGAAAGAGGACCGTTTGAGATTAGCCAGGAGTCTGCCCGGGCACAGGTGGAATCGGCGCGCGTTGCGAAGCAGAAAGCTGCCGCCGAGCTAAAGTCAATGGAAGCTTTGAAGGCCAAAAAGATGGCTACGGAATTGGAAGTGAACGACGCACGCGTAACGCTGGCTTCCAAACAAGCCGCGCTCCAAGAGGCGAACGTAAAACTGAATAAGGCACAACTTGATCTCGAAGCCACGCGGCTCACGTCACCCGTCAATGGCATCGTGCTTGCCCGCTTTGTGAATTCCAACGAACGGGTCGAGGTCAATCAAGTACTTTTGCAAGTAGGCGACCTGGACAAAATCTACCTACTGGCGCAGGTGCAGGACGAGTCGGTCGGTCGAATCCATGAAGGACAGCCAGCCGACGTATTCTTTTCAGCTTATCCCACCACCACATTTAGAGGCGCGATCGAGCGTGTCGATCCCCGCATCGACCCAAAGACTCGTGCCTTCACAGCTTACGTGACCATTCAGAATCCCGATTTGCACTTAAAGCCGGGGCTTACTGGTTTCATGCGTGTTCGGATAGAAAAAACGGCGTTGGCCGTTCCCACCGTGGCCGTCATAAATCCATTCGGTCAGAATGCCAGCGTTTTCGCGATTGACTCCAACCGTCGTGCAGTTCTCACGCCGGTGCGGGTCGGCTTGGAAGCCGGCGGACTGATAGAAATCGTCAGCGGGTTGAAAGAAGGAGCCGTCGTCGCAACCGCGGGAACCGTTGATTTGGTGAATAATGACCGAGTCCGTGTGGAAAATCTTCAATGAACCCCGCCCAACGCGTCGGCAAAAACGTGGCGTGGATGCTGGTTGGCGGCGCATTGGGGGCCGTGCTGCAGATGTTGGCCATTCTGCTCGCCGCGCGAGGATTACAGCTCAACGACTTCGGCACCTTTAATTATCTACTTTCCTTCGCCATCGTATTCCAGTTCCTAACCGATTTCGGTCTTACCAATATCCTTACGCGCGAGGTGGCGCGGCGTCCGAATGACATCCCGCATTTGCTCGGCAGCGCCAAGGGCTTGATGTGGGCACTCTTTGTTGCCTCTACCATCCTTCTCCTTGTGGTCGTGTTGCTGCTGAAGGTCCCGGCTTCAACAAAGGCGCAATCGTTCGTCATGGGTCTGGCCAGTCTGACAATCCTGCAGGCTATTAGCTATTCGGCGGTGATGCGGGCGATCGAAGCCATGGAGTTCAATGCGATCTCTTTCAGCCTCCATAAGGGACTTTTTGCCGGCTTCGTGGCGGTGAGTCTCTGGTGTCATTGGGGACTATGGGGAGTGGTCATTTCATACCTCGCGTCCTGTTTGATCTTTTGGTTTTTTAACTGGCAGATTGTTCGTTGGCGCGTTGCCCGTGTTTCGCCCAGGATAGATTTACCCCTTTGGAAATCGATGTTGTCGGAAGCGATTCCGCTGGGCAGCGGGCTGGTGCTCCGGCAGTTCGCCTGGCAGGCAGACGTCCTAATCCTGGCATGGCTTGTCGATGCGACTGCGTTGGGACTGTTCAGCGGGCCGTATCGGATTTTGCTCGGCATACGAACAATTTCCATGGCATTTGCGCTCCCGTTGTTCCCGGCAATGATTCGCTCAGCGCAGAATACAGAGGAGAAGTTTGGCGAGTTCTATAATCGAGCGATGAAATGGTTTTGCTGCCTTAGCATGCCAGGGGCGGTCCTGTTTATAGTCTGGCCGCGGCTACTGATCGACGTGCTTCTCGGTGAAAAATTCATTAACGCTGAATCGGTTATGCAATGGTTTGGAATAGCGTTCATGCCGATGTTCGTATCGTCACTTTTCCCGTTCATCTTTACAGCACTGAAGTTGCCGGGCGTGTTCTGCCTCGCGATGGCACTCGCTTTGGTGGTGCGTGTCGGAGCAGACTTGGCGGTAATTCCGAGTCTGGGTTACATGGGCGCTTGTGTGGTCGCTGTCTTCAGTGAGATTGGCGGTTTTGCGATTCTTACCTACTTTCTCAAGCGAAAAGGTTATGCGCTCCAGATGACCGATTTCCTGGTCAAACCGATTTTGGCTAGCCTCTTGATGGCCGCGATCCTTCTTCCTGCGCAGCACCTTACGCTGTTACCGGCGCTGCCGGTGGCCGCGGTGGCTGGCATCGTATATCTCGGTGCTCTCTTTTTGCTAGGGACTTTTTCGAGCCAGGAATTGCGTCTTATGCGTGATGGTCTCGGTTTTATTAGCTTTTATTTCCGTAGATCGTCGCATCAACTGGAGAAGCAAGGTTGAGAAAAATCTACTGGGCTTTCGGTTTTGCGTTGGTGGCGATCGGTCTGCTGTTTCCCTGGTTCGACCCGGTGACGACGCCGCGCTTTAACGCCCTGAATTTCCCCATCGCGCACTCCGCCTACTTCTGGCCAGGGCATTTCGCGTTTTTTTCCTATGGGACTGCGGCGATCATAGTGACTGGGCTGGGCTTTGCCGCCTGGTGCATGAAAAAAGACCTGGCGGTCTTCTGTGTTGGACTGCTTCTGTTAATGGGTGCCATGACCTTTTTTTTGCAGATCATATCATGGGAACCGACATGGCTGAAAATGGCATTGGAAGGTGGGGAAGATTTTCAGCACTGCTATCACTTGGAAGTCGCTTATAGCATTCCAAACATCTTCGTCCGTTCGCCAGCACGCGGGCTCTTGGCGCCTGTCGAAGCGCTAAGCGGGCGCTTTTGGGCCGGCACCGCCTCGCTCGGTTCGGGATGGGTCTGCTTCTGTGCCGGTGCCCTCTGGATCTGCGCTGCCGGCGTGTCCCAAATGAAGGAGTGGACGCGGCTGAAAATTGTGCTACTTGGGTTCGCCATCCTTGTTGTGCTGTTGGGAGCATTGCAACTTTGGCGTCCGATAGCTGCGGAGCGCCTTTTAGCATCCGCCGAAATGAAGGAAACACGCGGAGCGTTCCCGGATGCTGCGAAGGATGTGCGTCGGGCGATGGCGATTGATGAATGGCAGCGCTTGCGGCCAGCCTGTTTCGTCCAGCTTGGCAACCTCTATCAGAAAATGAACTTGCC
>QIAW01000186.1 GCA_003225655.1 Acidobacteriota bacterium | reverse complement strand
TAAAGAACACGATGGGCTTTCATGCGTTCAAAGAAGCCGCTTAGGCGCGGATGCATACGTTACTTCTCCTCCGGTAAAATCCCCTAAAATTATACAATTTGGGTTTACAAATAAGGACTTCACAGAATGTTAGGAAAGATGTCCTTAGCCTTATTTAGATGCAAAACTCCTTAATTCGTTATCATACAGCTATTTTTACCCCTACAGTTTCACGATTCTTAACATTGCCCAGCAACTCCGAGAGTAGAAGCCCGGCCACAATCAGCACGGCTCCGGCAGCAGCACGCAGTTGCAAGCTTTCTCGCAATACCAGGTAAGCGATGACCCAGGCGAAAACCGGTTCCAGGGAGAAAATCAGGGCTACATTGGTGGCCGGCATGAATTGCTGTGCCCAGGATTGGATGGTGAAGGCCGCAGCCGTGCTAAGCAAGGCCGTGACCAGGATGGCCGCAATCACTCGCCATGACCAGACTATGTGGGCGTGCTCCAGCAGGGGGACCGAAGGGACCATGAGCACCGCGGCGGTTGCAATCTGCAAAAATGCGATGGGTTGAAAGGCATGGTGCTGCGTGGCTCGTCCCACGAAGATAATCTGAAAAGCGAAGGCCACCGCGCAGCCGAGTGTGAGCAAGTCCCCGAAATTCACGCTCTTGAAATCGCCCCAGCCTGCGCCGCCGCCCGGAACCGTCAACAGGAACAAGCCAACAAACGCCGCGAGCACCCCCAACACCGTCCAGCGGCCTATGGCTTTGCGCCAGAAAATCACCAGGAAGATGGGGACCAGGACGACCGAAACGCTTGTCAGAAATGCAGACTTGGAAGGCGAGGTGAGTCGTAATCCAGTGGTCTGCAGTTCGTACCCCGCCCAAAGGAATATGCCCACGCGCGCCCCGGCCCAAACCGTGGCGGCATTCATCTTGCGTAAATGCGGCAGATGCAATATCAGTAGCACAGTCGTGGCCACCACCATGCGAAGGGCATTGAACAAAAGAGGAGAGATATCGCTGAGCGCAGCCTTGATCTGCACAAAGGTCGCTCCCCAGATAAAAGTAACCAGGATCAACGAAAGATGGGCCTTCAGCGTACGGGACATGTGCCTCACCGCCATCCCACGCGGCGATTAAATCTCCGCGCTAAAAGTGTGCCTGCGATGATTCCAACAGCTCCCCCTAAGAGGATTCCAGCCAGGTACGCGAACAATGCAAGCCAAGCAACCGACGTGCCGCCCACAAATTTTGCTGTCAGGAAGAGGAGCGCCAATGAGAGTAGAAATGATGCCAGTAACCCGCCCGTAGAGCTTAAGAGCACGTACATAGATAAGAAACGAAAGCGCTTGAAGAACAGGAGAATAACTCCGGTAAGGACGCACAGTATCCATATAGGGACAATTAAAAAAAATGGCATATCTCGAGCTTTCTCGAACGCTTCTACTCAGTGATTCTTCGATCCGTGTTCATCGGCGGCGATAAACTTCATTTACTCCGCAAGCGTCAACAGCGCCAGCAGAATCCTCTTGAGTCCCAGATCACGTCCCAGGGGATCAAACCATTCATTGAGGGTGTGGGCGCCGCCGCCGCTGCCACCGGCGCCGATGGTTATGGCTTCGCGTCCCAGCGAGAGGGGAATATTGGCATCGGTTGAGGCGCAATGCGGACGCGAGTGTATTCCCAGATGCTGGTCCACCGCCTTCATCACCTGCAGAATGCGAGCATCTTCGGCCAGCTCCGCGCTGGGACGGTCACCAATGCGGCGGATCGCGCACTGCACTCCCGCCGCTCCGGCAGATTCGCCGGGTTTTTTCTCGGCCTGCTTCTCACCTGCCGCAGAGTTGTTTGCCAAGTCATTCATGGTGCTTCCAGCCGCTCAATCTCTTCGCCGGATTCGGAACGCAGGTCCACCCGCATGGAAGCTGATTCTGGAATCGAATTGACCGAAGTTCCGCCCTCGATCACGCCCACGTTGTAGGCCGATCGTTTCTTGAACCTGGCGGGAATCTCGATGTTGTAAAAGTCGGCGATGGCGCGGCTCAAGATGGCAATAGGATTCGGCTCGCCAAAGTCGCTCCACGAGTGGCCTCCCTT
>QIAW01000185.1 GCA_003225655.1 Acidobacteriota bacterium | reverse complement strand
AGCAGCCTGGCCAGGCGCTTCAGCGCCAACGGTTCGTCATCCACCAGATATGCGCGTAGTTTCATGAGCGTGGCAATACCATCTCTACCACACAGCGGCCGTGGCGCTGAAACACGTTCAGGTGTGCGCCGGGGCCGAACAAGCTGTCGAGACGCCTCACCAGATTATCGAGGCCATGGCCCGCGCGGACGGTTCTCAAGTCGAAGCCCGGTCCGGTATCAGAAACCTCGATGCGAAGGTTTCCGTTTTCGACCGACGCAGTCACCAGGACTTCGCCTCCACCGGCTTGCGGCGTGATTCCGTGTTTCACGGCATTCTCGACCAGCGATTGAATTGAGAGTGGCGGTACGCCCAGCTCCAGTAATTCCTCGGGAATCGCCACGCCGCCACGCAGCTTGCTTCCAAAGCGGGCGTTTTCAATCTCGAGGTAGTCCCTGACCATGGCCAACTCCTGGCGCAAGGGAATTGAAGGCCGGGTTGTGGTATCGAGGGAGGAACGCAGCAGCGCCGCCAGGCGGCCTACCATCTGCTCCGCTTGAACGGGATTCATGGTAATCAGCGAGCTGATGGAATTCAACGTGTTGAACAGGAAGTGGGGATGAATGCGAGACTCAAGCGAGCGCAATTGTGCCTCAGCCGCCAGCTTGCGGGTCCGCTCCTCAGCCAGCTCCTTCTCATGCAGCTTCTGCTCGGCCTGGCGTACGCGTTCACGCAGCGACGCATAAAAAAATGCGCCCAGACCGAATACTACCGCCAACAACACCCCCACACGCAAGGTGCGGTGATACTCGCGCCAGAAGTGTTGTGGCACCGCGACGCCCGTCCACATCAGCAGGAGCTGCGCCAGCAGAGATCCCAGGGCGACAAACAGGACAACACCGATCATCATGCTCAAAATCGTGGGAAACCGGCGCGCCGTCAGCCGCTCGATCAACGGAGGCAGCAGCAAAATAGCGGGAAGGCCGGTTACATTGGCGTAGACCAGCGCATAGGCCCAGGCATGCGCGCTGAAGTCGCGGCCACCGCCCGCCTGGATCAGCCCCACCACGGTTACAGCGAGGTTGACCGAAATCAGAGGGAAAAGCCACTTGCGTTGCGCCTGGGCCATCATGCCGCCTTATACGATAATCTACTTCTGGAGTTCAGGTTCAAAAACACCGCTGCGAAACACGTTGATGATTTGCGGCGCATTCTGGCCGGCCAGCTTCATCTCTCCTAATACATCTTCGTAGAGCGTGGCGTATTCGATCTGCTTGGTCGTGAGAGAAACCCAAATCTCACCCCAGTAGTGGCTCCGCCCTTGCAAGGTCATGCCTGCATTCTCGATGTGCAACGGGTTGAAGTAAGCCCGATACAGGATTACGGCACACTCCTTTCCGTTTCTTTGCGACCGGCCAACCCATGTCAATTGCACGTCACGGTTCTCAAACTTGCCCACGCCCGGTATGTCGGTCTCCTGCGACGAAATAAAATGGTAGGGTTGATTGAGGTTCAGATGTTCAAACTGGCTCTGACCGAACATCTCGATCATCTCTTCATCCCAAACCAGGTTGCGCTCAAAGACGGCCGTTGGGGGAAACCCTTTGAAAAAATCCGGCGCCATGGAACCGGAGAAACTCGCCGGATTCTTGTGATAGCGAAAGCCTTCCATAAACTCTTGCTTCTGGGCTGGAGCCAACGGCCCGGTGGCCCCGTCAGCCTCGGCCACGGTAACGTTCTTCCACACCACGTCTCCGCCTGGGAGCGCGCGCGTGTACTCGCCGGCCTCGCGCCGGCGGTGCACAATGTCTCCTTTTGTGCTTAAGGTTGTATAGTCCACGCTAAAGCGATAAGTGCGCGGGCCCTCATCCTTGACTGACGTTCCCTGGGGCAGGTCCCAGGAACCGGCGGTCAGGCTGGCTGTGGCCATCAAAACGAAACCAATATGTCGCATCAAGATAGGGTTTATTCGCATGGATATGCCTCCGGTAAGCAGTCTGCGCCCATCATCAGCATGTCTCTAACTGGTGTTTTGGGTCTGCGTACTCGAAAATTGAAATTTAATGTTACCTCATAAGTTGATCAAAAAGATTTTCATATTGCCGGGTAACCTCGGCCCAGCCGTAGCGCTCGCGGGCGCGTTGCGCGCCTTTGAGGGCGAGATCGGAAAGCAGTTTGGGATCGTTGAATACCTGTTGCAGTTTTGCCGCCAGATCGTCTTCGCTGTACTCAAATATCACGCCACAGTCGCCAGCGGTCTCGCGGTTGGATTCGGTATTCAGATACAGCACCGGATTGCCCGCAGACATGGCCTCCACCAGAGCGGGATGAATGCCACCAACCTCGCAGCCGAAGATGAAGCAGGCAGCGTTTTGTTGCAGCTCCCAATATCCATCGCCATAGATGGAGCCGGTGAAAATCACGCGCTCGCCCGCCAGGGCGCGCAAGCGCTGCTCATAGGAGGGGTCATAGGCATTGCTGCCCACCATGACCAAGGGCCAAGGGATCTGCGTCGACAGAGTATTCCGGGCTGATCTGCCTGGACGCCGGCGGCTCGGCGCCATAACCGATCATGACCGACGATTTGCCGTAGCGGCTGCGATAGTACTGCCACATAGTCTCCGAGTCAGTGACTACACGGGTGGGCATAAAGGTAGAAAAAAACTCGCAGATGGAAAGGACAATCCGCGCCAGAGGGCCCCACTTTTTGCGCTGGCGGTCGAGACCATCCACGTTCAGGACCACGGGCTTGCCGAAGAGGCGGGGAATCCAGGCCACGGGGCTGTTGGCGACGTTGCACATGAGCACAATATCGGCGCGGGTGAAGATAACGTGCAGGATAGAGAGAAAGGTATGCACGGGCGTGTCTAAATGCTTGGCGGAGATGCTGGGCAGAATGACGCGGCGGATGCGGGGGTCAATCAGGGAGCCATCTTCAGGACGGGTAAACGCGCGGCGGCAATAGACTCGAACCTGGTGTCCATCATTGACCAGGTACTGCGACAACTTTTCGAAAAAAGCCTCGAAGCCGCCGTAGCGGTTAGGGATGCCACGAGTGCCTAAAAGAGCAATCTTCATCAAAAATGCTTTCCCGGTAAGACTCATCAACATATAACATTTGCAATAGAAAACCCATGAAGGTGCTGTTTATCACCAACGACGCGCTGGCGGCCCAGATGGCCGGTCCGGCGGTACGCTGCCTGGAGCTGGCCAGGGTTGTGAGCAAGCACCATGAGGTGACCATCGCAACGGCCCCACCCAGCAGGCTTTCTGTGGAAGGAATAACGATCTTGGATGATGCCGCCCACAAGCAGGGCGAGTTGAAGGCAGCCGCCAAGGAAAGCGACGTGGTGATCTCACAGGGATTGGTGCTGGCGCGCTTCCCTTTCGTAGGTAAGCTGGCCAAGCACCTGGTCATCGATTTATATGACGCCTATCTTCTTGAATATCTTGCACATAAGCATCCGCAGCACCCGCAATGGGGGTATCTGCGCCAGTGGTATCGCCTGAATGAGCAGATGCTGCAGGGCGACTTTTTTCTCTGCTCCAGCGAGCGTCAGTGGGATTATTGGCTGGGACGGCTGTGCGCTTTAGGCAGGTTGAACCCCGATGAGCATCAGCGTGACTCCAGCTTCCGCAGCCTGGTGGGGATTGTGCCCTTTGGCTTATCGGCGCAGCCACCGGTACGCACGGAAAGTGTGCTGCGCGGCATTGTGCCGGGGGTGGGTTCCCAGGATTTCCTGTTGCTGTGGGCCGGAGGCCTGTGGCAATGGCTTGATCCATTGACGGTAATCCGCGGGGTGGCTGAGGCCGCCAAGCAGCAGCCGAACATTAGGCTAGTATTCCTGGGCGCACAGGACCCTAATCCGAATAATCGGCCCATGTCGATGGCGGAAGAGAGCCGCTCGCTGGCGAGAGAGCTGGGCTTGCTCGACAAGCATGTGTTTTTCTATCCAGTGTGGGCGCCTTACGAGCAGCGGCAGAATTTTCTGCTGGAGGCGGATGTAGGAATCTCGGCGCATCCGGCGTCGGTGGAGAGCCGCTATGCCTTTCGCACCCGAGTGCTGGATTACATTTGGGCGGGCCTGCCCATGATCCTCTCGCAGGGAGACTATTTCGGCGACTTCGTGGTGCGCGAGGTAGGACCGGCGCTGCCGCCGGGAGATGTGATGGCCTGGAAAGAGGCCATCCTGGCGCTGGCGGATAATCCGGATTTGCGGCAGGAGATGCGCTCGCGCCTGCAGGCACTCGCCCCGCGGTTCTATTGGGAAGCAGTGGCGGCTCCGCTCGTCGAGTATTGCAATCAGCCCTACAACACGCGCCGCGCATCACGATTGCGGCACAAGCTCGTGCCATTCCTCAGTTCGGGATATGACAAGTTCAAGCGATAGTTTGGACTAAGAGCGCTTCTTGCGGCGCTCGCGCTGGAGAGTCCGCTGCTGGGTACGGACAGAGTAAAGGTTTTTGTCGGCGCGGCTCAAGGTCTTTTCCAGTTTTTCGTTCTTGCGGCGCGCCGCCCAACCTAGAGTGAACGGCGACTGGCCTTCCTCGTTAGCGGCGGCGGCAATGCGCTTGGCGGCGGTTTCGGTATGCTGCTCGTCGGCATGGCCAAGCAACACAAGAAATTCATCGCCTCCCAGGCGGATCACGGCTTCCTCAGCCCTCACCTGGCGCATGAGGAAGCGCGCCAGCTTGACCAGTACTTCGTCCCCGGCCTGGTGGCCATGGCGGTCGTTATATTGCTTAAAGTGATCAATGTCGATGAGAATGCAGCCCCACGAGCCGGGAAGGGTCTCGCTGGCAACTTCAAACATGGAAAGATAGCGGCGGTTGAAGCAGCCCGTCAGAGGATCGCGAATGCTTTGCTCGCGGAGCTGGTTTTCCAGCTCCTTGTGTGCGGTGATATCCACGAGGATGCCATGATAGAAAGTTTCGCCGCTTTGCGGGTCTTCACGGGAGTAAGCAGTATCGAGCACCGTGCGAGTGTCGCCGTCGGCGCGCTTGATCTTCAGCTCGAATTCGCGGATGTAGCCGTCACGCTCGAAGATCCGCTTCTGCCAGGCGCGGATCTCAGCGTCGGTAAAGTCGGTGACCAGGTGACTGCGCAGTTCCTCGACCGATGGAACGCCAAGAATGTCGAGCAGTGCCTGGTTGCCATCCACAAATCCGCCCTGCTCGTTGGTGATGTAGATTCCCTCTTTGAGGTTCTTCACTAGCTCGCGCAAGATCTCAGAATCATTCAGGCTTCGCATGACAATTCGTCAACAGTATTTTCCCATCCGTATGCCATCAGCACCAACTCACCTCAGCGCTCGTAGCGCACTCTGATGCGGCGCCAGCAGCGTACCAAAGTGTGAGCTCGGCCAAGGGCTCCTGACAAGTCTGCCGTTGCAGCGGCACTGTCTTCCGCAGAGCAAGGCATTTTTTATAACGAGGTCGTGAACAAATTTACCCGTTTTGCCCAGCTAAGGGGAACGCGGGTCTTTGCCCTTCTTGCAACTCGCTGAAACTATGGGTCTTGGACGCACACGCTTTTTAGGCAGTTTGGCCCTAAAGTTGTAATAGATATGAGGAGAGCGCGCTTGTGCGCTCCCAAAGTGAGCTGGCGGGAGTAACCCAGCTCCTGGTAATTAGCCCCCACGAAGTTCGGAGGATCTTCCATGAAGCATCGTACATTAATCGCACTGGCGCTGGCGGGAGCGTTGGCTATTCCTGCCATGGCACAGAAAGGCACTTCGGAGCCGCCCCAAGCGACGCCGGCTGCTACCGACCAGCAACAGAACACTTCTTCGCAGACTCAGGCCACGCCTGCGGACCAACAGAGCAGCCAGACGTATGAGCGTCATGAGGGTTTTTGGGGCCATATGATGCCCTTTGCCCGCAAGAAATACGTTCAGAGGCAGTTGAACCCGGTTCGCGGCCGCGTGAATGAACTGGATGAACTCACGGCCGCCAACAGCCGCGCGATCAAAGATGTGGATTCGCGCGCGACCGAAGGCATCCGGCTGGCATCCCTGAAGGCCAATGAGGCCGACCAGCACGCTGTTGACGCAGGCAACCGCGCCCGGCTGGCGCAGGACACTGCTACCCAGGCCAGCACCCATTTGGAAAGCGTGGAAAAAGTCGTTACCAACATTGACCAGTTCCAGGCGGTAACCCAAACCGAAATTCTCTTCCGCCCGGGACAGAAGATCCTGAGCAAGAAAGCCAAAGATGCCCTCGATGACATGGCCACCCCGCTGAAAGACCAGAAGGGCTACATCATCGAAGTGCAGGGCTTCAGCTCCGGACGCGGCCAAGCAGCAATCTCCAACTCCCAGGCGATGGCGCAGAGCGTGGTGCGTTACCTGGTACTGAACCATGAGATTCCCGTATACCGCATTTACACCGTGGGAATGGGAAATGCTCCAGTACAGCAGGAGACCGCCGACGGCAGCAAGCCGCGCCGCATCAACGGTGGCCGCGTGGAGATCAGCCTGTTGAAGAACGGCATCGGTGATTTGAACACCGCTCCGGGTACAGCTCCGACTGCAACCAATCAAGAGCCTAACCAACAACCCCAAGAAAGCAGCACACCACGATAGTTCCCCAAAGAGGTGCCTGACCGCACCTCAATTTCCCGAAGCCTCTCGCTACCCCCTCCTGCGAGAGGCTTCGTTATTTAGGAATAGCCCTCAATTGTCAGTCCCTCAGGCAAAGTCCGTGCACATCTAGCCGGCGACAGAATTCGCTCACTCAGTCTAAGGCACAGGCGCAGCAGACCAAACAAGCCACTTTCATTGCTAACGACATAGCTCACATCCGGGCTGTGCGATACTGAAATCATGAGTGGCGCGGAGGCGGCGAAACAGGCGGCCAGATACGATCCCAAGTCGGTGCAGGTGAACGTGACCTCAGGAACAGGGATGCAAATTCTCTGGAACGACGGACACGAGAGCAGCTATACCTTCACCTGGTTGCGGGATGCGTGCCCGTGCGCGATGTGTGATGAGGAGCGCACCGGCTCAGGGCGGGTCATTGGAGCCGCGCCGAAACCTGAGCCTGGTACGCTGCCGATGTACCGTCCGCCGGTCCGCCCGAACGAGGTCACGCCCGTGGGTAAATATGCGATCAGCTTCAAGTGGAATGACGGGCACCAGCATGGGATTTAT
>QIAW01000182.1 GCA_003225655.1 Acidobacteriota bacterium | reverse complement strand
GTTGTGGGCCATGCAGGGTCCGCGGACGACGGCGACGGCCTGCACGGTGAATGTTGCCGGAATCGAGGCGGTGCAGATGATTCGCAAAGGGCAAGTGCTTGGGATCACCAGAAAGAACCGGCACGGGCAAGCCTGGGTGTTCGGAGCTCTGCTCGGTATCATCTAACGGCATAGATACCGCCACACCACAACGTCGATCCATTAAACACTGTTACAACACTTTCCTGAGATTTGCTCTTAGAGGTTGCCATTCACCAGGCGCCCCACGCCGGATACCCAGGAAAATGACCGGCAAAGTTGTTAGAGAAATGACTCGCTATGGCTCAGCGGCCCTAGTCGAATGAACCTTTTTGCAGTCCAATTCGTCATCTCGTCAGGATCAGGCCTGGTATAGAAGACCTACTCCTCATCCTGTTGGAGCTGTTCGGCGACGTGGTGTTGGCGATTCTGCGAGAACTGGTGTTTGCGATTCGAGAAATGATATGGGAACGGAAATTCAGCCGCTCCTGCTGAGGTAGTAACTTGAGTGCTTATCACCTCATGCAGGGGGGAAGGGCGGCAGCGGGAGGATGACGGCAATACTTAAACTCGGGCAGCGGCGTGGCAGGGCATTTCCAGCACCTACCAGGGAGGTCCCGCTGCACGTACCCTAACATCGTCTCAGTTTGTGCTTCCGCGCTGGTTGTTATGACGCGGCCTTGATCTCGGTCACGTGAATCGAATCGCTGGTGGTGTCAACTGTTCCCGAGACCTTCACCATCTTGCCAGCAAACTTTTTTGCCGTGCGTTGGTCATCGAGTTGATACATCGTACCATTCGGGTCTACTAGAATGTACTTCCCATCGTTGGACGTGGCAATCTTTCCCGTGACCGTCTGTTGCTGCTCGTCTTGTTGTGTTTGTTCTTGTGCTGGTGGTTGCTGCCGCTGCCGTGATAGAAATCACCCGCATGGATGCTGTCCTTGCGGTGGGATGGCTTATCGGGTGGTACGGGAGAGGCCGTCCAGCAATATTTCGCCTACGTCGTTCCTTCTGGATGGTGATGTCAAGGGTGCTGGCCTCTAGCTTGCCCTCGCGGATCATCTGGTCGTGCTGAACGATCAGGTTGACGTACTACTCCCTTGCAGCCGAGTGTTGTTGCCTCGAACCTCTTCCTGAAGTTTGATGGCACGAACCTGTGGCATGCTGAGTTCCTTTCTCGTTTTGACCCGCGCGCGCGGGTCGCTTGCCAAAAGCATGGCAGGACGGTGAAGTAATGGTAGCAGCAACTTGGCGAGCGTACAGGATTAGATGAGTGGCGAGACTGTCTGCCTCCTGGAATCAGGTGCAACCACCCTCATCTTTGCCAGGTTCTACGTGTCACCTCGGTGCCGCATCCAACCTCCAAGCGGCTTCGCAGGAAGCAACCCGTCTGCCGCTTCCCGAAATGCTTCTGCGCCTGCGGTGCGGCGTTGTCAATCCCAAAAGGGCAGAGATTAGATCCACGAATCAAACTGGCCTGGCGGCGCACTCTGGAATCATGCCAGCCGCTTCTTCGCGAGAGTTTTGTATCCGAACATACAGTCATGGAAATGGCGATCATTGAAAATATTGGAGCTAGCTTTTTCCTTGACAAGTGAAGGAATGTTAACCATCCTAGTTAGGAGCGAGCGGCTCTGCCCACTCTCCAGATCATCTGAAACTAAGGCAGATCGTCTGAAATTGTCCTCTTAGTTTAACCACCATAACCGAGGAGGTTATTCGTGTTTGCTCGTAGTGTTACTATACGTCTCAAACCCGACGCAGTTGCAGAATTCAACAGAACGATGGAGAAAGAAATCCTGCCCCTGCTGCAAAAGCAAGAAGGTTTCCGGGACGAACTAATCCTAATATCCGCAAACGGATCGGAAGTTCTTGGAATCAGTTTGTGGGATGGGAAGGAAGACGCCGAAGCTTACAATCGCACAACCTACTCCGAGGTACAGAAGCTGCTGGCAAGAGTAAGTGAGAAGACGCCTCAGGTTCAAACCTATGAGGTTGGCACTTCCACAATCCACAAGGCCGCCGCTCGGGCCGTAGGACTATAAGGCGGACAGTCAACGTCCTTTCAGGGGGGTGAAGTCAGCCCCCTTCCTCGTGTTAGAAATATGCCGCTTGTTAGAAATATGCCGCCGAAAATCAAGATCGTGCTCGTCATGGCTCAGGAACGTCGTCTACCGCTGCTAGACGCACTCGAGTCTTGTGGTATTGAAGTGCTGCCGGTATGCAATTGCAACGAGGCTCGACGGATGCTTGAAGCTCAGCCGGTGCAGGCAGTGGTGACTGACGCCGTATTACACGATGGAGATTGGCGGCGGGTGCTTGAAATTGTGGAGCAAGGACGCCGAAGGATCGAGGTGGTTGTTTGTTCACGCCTGGGCGACCCCAAGCTGTGGCTCGATGTCCTGGAGCAGGGCGGCTACGATGTGTTGGTCCAGCCTTACCAGCGCGAGGAGATAAAACGAATTGTCGAAGCCGCCGCAGCGAGAAGCTATATTCGGCCTCCCGCCCAAGCGAGAAGCCATAAACCTAATGCAGCACGGACAGCGGTAGCTGGATGAGCAGCTCGCAGCGCCTGTCTTGCCGGACTCTCCCTGCCGCCCTTCACCCGTGCATGAGGAAGTAAGCTTCAAGCTACTTCCTCAGCAGGAGGGGTTAAATTTCCATATTCCCTTTCTATAGGAGCCGGGATTTTGGGAATTCGCTGCTGAGCCCAGTCACTCCTTCGGATTTCTGCTCAACAATGGGATGAAGCAATGACGGCGCGTGAGAGCAAACGCTGACTTTTTTCCACCAATTTCAAAGTAGCGAATCATGGTCGGGTGAGGACGGCAACCTACTCTGCCGGTTGAGCTTATGTCAATCACGCGCCCCAACTCCTATTTTCGAGAGAGCCCACTACCCCAGATTCGCAGACCTGGAAAATCATAAGTAAGGCCCACTACGCGATGGGTCAGCCAGGTCAGTGGTCGACTTCAAACTAACCGCCGTTCTCCCGGATGCGACGCACGTCTGATACAATCCGTAGCGTTTCTATTTAGACTTTCAACGAGGAGACTGCAGGCATGGCAAGACACGCAGGCACGGATCAAGATTTACTGGCGATGGCCTTGATCGGGTACGAAGCTCAGAAGGCGAAAATCGACGCAGCCATCAGGGGGATTCAGGCCAAACTGGGGCACCGGGGTCCGGTGCGGCCAAAGGCTACGGCAGGTGAGGCTCCAGCAAAGAGAGTTTTGAGCCTTGCTGCACGAAGAAGTATTGCCGCCGCTCAGAGGAAGCGATGGGCGGCTGTGAGGAAGAGTCAGGCGCACAGCAAGGGCGTGGCTGCTCCGAAGAAGCGGAAGCTGAGTGCTGCGGCAAGGAAGAGGATCGGAGAGGCTACACGCAAAAGGTGGGCGGCTGTCAGGAAGGCGGCTGCAAAGAAGACCAAGCCGGTTGCGAAGGCTGCGGTGCAGAAGGTTGCAACGGCTGCTTCCTGAAGAGCCTCCCACTGCCTGACCCTCAAGCCTGCGGCGCTAGTGAGCACCGGGTTGCGCCACCAATTCGACTGGAATATGCTCATTCTGGTTCCGAAAGGCGTACCGCCATGCCGGATGATCGGTCAAGCTGGGCCGCACAATACATCCGTCAATACTGCGAGAAATGCCCTGTTTGCCGTTCTGTCTGGTCCAAGACGGTGAAGCGTTGCAGTTGCGGTTACGACTTTCAAACGCAAACGATGGGGCCGCCGGCAGACGTTGGCAGCCGTAACTGGCTCTGGCCTGAGATTAACGATTCGGAAAGTGCGGCAGCCGCTGGGAGAGACGGGGCTGCGGCTGCATTCGTAATTGCAGGCATAGCTGCCGTCTTCGCGGTACTGGCATTTTTCAATGTGGCGAATATGGTCTCGCCGTGGGCATGGATCGATGCTTGTGTGATGGCGCTTCTGGGATTCTTCATTCGCCGCATGTCCCGAGCGGCAGCGGTCATCGCGTTGGCGTGGTTTGTCGCAGCCAGAATACAGGGGGCTGTAGCTCACGGCTTCGCCAGCAATGTTCTGCTCGGCTTAATTTTGCTTGTTGGTTTTGTTAGTGGCATCAGGGGAACTGTGGCTT
>QIAW01000021.1:12471-13859 GCA_003225655.1 Acidobacteriota bacterium | reverse complement strand
ATCCACCGACGGCGGAAGCACATGGAAGCGCCTCGAAGGCCATGGCCTGCCTGCCGGCATTATGGGCCGCATTGGCGTCTCCGTCTCCGGCGCCGATTCGAGCCGCGTTTACGCCCTGATCGAATCGAAAGATGGTGGACTGTTCCGCTCTGAGGACGCGGGCGAAAACTGGATTCGCATGAACGAAGATGGCCGCCTGCGCCAGCGCGCCTGGTATTTCAGCCACGTTTTTGCCGATCCTAAATCGGCAGATACGGTTTACTTGCTCAACACCGGAATGTTCCGCTCGACCGATGGCGGCCGGAGCTTCAACCTGCTCTCGGCTCCGCACGGGGACCACCATGGCCTGTGGATCGATCCCGACAATCCGCAACGCATGATCAACGGCAACGATGGCGGCGCCACCGTCTCGACCGACGGCGGCAAAACCTGGACCACGCAATACAATCAGCCTACGGCGCAGTTCTACCACGTGATCACAGACAATCGCTGGCCTTATTACATCTACGGCGCGCAGCAGGACAACTCAACGGTCGCCATCAAGAGCTACGACGATGATGGCGTCATCGGACGCCAGGATTGGTATGTGGTCGGCGGAGGCGAAAGCGGATACATCGCGCCTTATCCCTCCGATCCCAACATTGTCTATGCCGGGGCCGAATACTTTACCTCCCGCTTCGACAAGCACACCGAGCAGCTTGTCGATGTTTCCGTCCTGCCACTCGATCCTTCGGGCAACGGCGCGGAAAAACTGGAGCACCGCTTCCAGTGGACCTCTCCGCTGTTCATCTCGCCCCATGATCCCAACACGCTCTACAACGCGGGCGAGGTGATGTTTAAATCCACCAACGGCGGGCAGAGCTGGCGGGCAATCAGTCCTGACCTGACGCGTAACGATAAATCCAAACAAAAGCCCTCGGGCGGGCCAATCACCCTGGATATCACCAGCGTGGAATACTACGACACCATCTTCGCCGCGGCCGAGTCTCCACTGCAGAAAGACCTGCTCTGGGCGGGCAGCGATGATGGCCTGGTGCACGTCACCACCGATGGCGGGCAGAACTGGTCGGATGTTACCCCCAAAGAGCTGCCGGAGTGGAGCATGATCAGCATCATCGAGCCTTCACACTACGACGCCGGCACGGCTTACATCGCGGTGGACCGCCACAAGCTCGACGATTTCCACCCGTTCATCTACCGCACGCGCGACTACGGCAAGAGCTGGAGCAGGATCGTAAACGGAATCCCGGAAGGCTCCTATCTCCGCTCAGTGCGTGAGGATCCAGTGCGCAAAGGCCTGCTGTTTGCTGGAACCGAAACCGGGGTGCTCTTCTCCCTCGATGACGGCGAGAACTGGCAGGCGCTCAAGCTGAACTTGCCTACAGTCC
>QIAW01000021.1:6907-12262 GCA_003225655.1 Acidobacteriota bacterium | reverse complement strand
TGGGCGATGACCCTCCACTGGGCGCAATCATCGACTACTACTTCAAGACCGCACCCAAGGACGAAGTCAAACTGGAGATCCTCGACAGCAACGGCAAGCTGTTACGCAGCCTCTCCAGCCGCGAGAAGAAAGAATTCGAGCAGCCCCCGGAGTGGCCCGACCAGGTCAAAGAGGTCACCACCATCCCCGCCGGGGCCGGCATGAACCGCTATGCCTGGAACCTGCGCTGGGAGACTCCGGTCAAAATTCCAGGAGCTTTCTACACCGGCACTGGACCGCGAGGGCCCGTTGCTCTGCCCGGGAAATACACGGTAAAGATGACGGTGGGAAACCAGAACCAGATGCAGCCGCTCGAGATCGTGATTGACCCGCGAGTCAAAACCATCGACCCGGCCGATGTCGAAAAGCAGTTTGCATTGCAGATGCAGGTCCGTGACGCCAACGCTGAGCTGCACCGCGCAGTCAATCAAATCCGTGAATTACGGGTAGCACTTAAAGCATTGCATCCACGTTTTGAGAGCGATTCCAAGCTCAAGCCACTGCTCGAACAGGCCGACGCGCTGGACAAGAAAATGAACCCGGTGGAGGAAGAACTCATCCAGGTCAATATGAAAGGTTCGGAGGCGAACCTGGCATTTCCCGACATGCTCAATGAGCTGTTCGATAGCTTCACCTCAAGCCTCGAGGCCGGCGATGGAGCGCCCACACAACAGCAATATGAGGTCTTCAAGATGCTGAGGGGCAGGCTTGATCAGCAGCTCGCCGCCTGGAAGCAGATCTCTTCCTCGGATGTGCCGGCCTTCAACGAGCTGATCAAGAAGAGTGATGTTCCGGCGCTGTACCTGGCTCCGGCTGGTAATGAATAGGCCCTGCAGAAATCAGGCTACGGTCCTCTTTCGGGAATGCACAGTCTCTGGTTGCAGTCCTGAATTGATAGCAGAGAGCTTGGGCAATTTCTGCTTGAGCTTTATCACGGGGGCAAAGAGATCGCCAAATTTTTCTACGCGCTTTAGCGCCTGATCGGCGGCAAAAACCAGCAGTTCCGGGTCTTTTTTCTTTAGACAGCCCGCAACTTCTTCCCAGGTTACCGGTGTGGAAACGGTGGGATGTTCTTTGGCACGCAACGAATACACGCAGATCGTGGTCTTGTGCTGGTCATTCTGGCTCCAATCCACAAAGACTTTGTTCTTGCGCAAAGACTTCTTCATGTCAGAGACGACCTGTTGCGGGTGCTCACGTTCCAGTTTGCGCGCCAGTTCATGTGCGAAGGGCTTGGTCTCGCCGTATGTCACCTTCGTGTTCAGCGGCACGTAAAGTTGCAATCCCTTGGAACCAGAGGTCTTGGGAAATGTGGCGAGTTCCAGCGCATCAAAAAAGTCTTTCAGCCACATCGCCACCTGGCAACACTGCACAATGGTGGCAGGAGCGCCCGGGTCGAGATCGAAAACCATCATGGTAGGCCGCGATATGTCTTTGGCAAGCGAGAGCGAGGTGTGCAGCTCGATATCAGCCAGATTCGCCGTCCAGACGAGGGTGGCAACATCCTGCACCAGGCAGTAATCCATCCAGCGATTGTTGCCTTCGCTCCAGATAGGGGCGGTCTGGACCCAATCGGGACGGTGCGTGGGACAATTCTTTTCGTAGAAAAACATGCCCTCGACGCCATTCGGATAACGCTTCATAGTCAGGGGCCGTCCGCGCAAATGCGGCAGCAAGACCGGCGCTACGCGCACGTAGTAGTCAATGAGCTGTCCCTTGGTGAAGCCGTCGGCGGGATATAAGACTTTATCGAGGCTGGAAACGCTCAGTTGCCGCCCCTGAACTTCAATCGTGGAAGTACCCTTGGTCATAAATCCCCTGCTGGATTAGATGCAGGCGGCACCGCTGCTTCGCAGAAAATTGCCCACATCAACCCCGGATATACCTCTTTTTAAGGAGCAATTCACAACATTGGTTCATGCCCTGCCATCCAATGAAACGTGGATTGGAACGATCCAGAAGCGCTGCCCATAAGCACGTCGAAGCCTCCCACCTTTGCTGTGGAGCAGGTAGAACTTTTTCGTGAAGTGTTGGGTGTTGTGAACGCACACAAAGTCCCTTACGCCGTCGCAGGTGCATTCGCGCTGCAGCAACATACTGGCATCTGGCGGACGACAAAAGATCTGGACCTGTTTCTTCCCGCGGAGCACGTGGCCAAGACCATCAGCCATCTGGAAAAGGTCGGACTCAAATGCGATGTGCTCGACCCGGTCTGGCTGGCCAAGGCGCGGCGAGGGGATTACTTCGTGGATTTGATCACCGGCATGAGCAACGGCATCATGACCGTAGACCAATCCTGGATTGAACGCAGCAGCCCGGCGACCATTCTCGACGTGAAAACCCGCGTGCTGGCAGCAGAAGAGCTGCTGGCTTCTAAATTGTTCGTGCAGTTTCGAGAACGGTACGACGGCGCCGATATAGTGCACATCATCTATGCCACACGGGGAAGCCTTGACTGGAAGCGCATTCTGTCGCTGGCAGGAGAGCACCGGGAATTGCTACTCTCGATTCTGGTCCTGTTTCACTATGTGTACCCGGCGTGCGGGAGCTATGTCCCAGAGGAGGTGTGGAAGACTTTGTTGGGCGAGCTGCGGCAATCTCTGGACAGGCCCGAGCCGAAGACCAGCTTCCGCGGCATTCTGCTGGATGAAAAGATGTTTGCCATTGACGTAAATGAGTGGGGGCTGCCCAATCTGCTGTTGGAAAACCGGGCGAAGAATGCGCGCAGAATTGAAACCTGCACCACGCCAGCATCGAAGAGAAAAGATGAGAATCGCCGCGCTAGCTGACCTGCACTTCTCGCCGCAACGCTACGACCGCATCCGTGAGCCGCTGGGCAGGGTGCGCGACGAGGCTGATGTCCTTGTTTTGGCAGGCGACCTCACCAACTACGGCAAGAAAGAAGAGATGGAATCTTTGCTGAATGCGCTGGTGCGCATCCGGGTCCCCATTGTGGCGGTGCTGGGCAACCACGATTACGAGAGCAACCAGCAGGAAGAACTCATACGCATCATGACGGCCGAAGGAATCAAGGTGCTGGATGGAACGGGCTATGAGCGCGATGGAGTCGGGTTCGCCGGGACCAAGGGATTTCTCGGAGGCTTTGGCCGCGGAGTGCTGACTTCCTTCGGAGAGCCTCAGATCAAGGCCTTTGTGCAGGCCAGCATCGATGAGGCCATGAAGCTGGAGCGTGCCCTGATGCAATTACGCGCCCCGAAACGTGTCGTGGTCATGCACTACGCGCCAGTCATAGATACCATTCGCGGCGAGCCAGAGCAGATTTATCCCTACTTGGGAACTGCGCGCCTGGGCGAAGTTGTGGACCGCCACGGCGCCGCGCTTGTACTACACGGCCACGCTCACGACGGAACCCTGGATGGCAAGACTACCGCCGGCATCCCGGTACATAACGTCGCGTTGGGCTTGTTGCAGTCTCAAAACCCGCCAATCGTGTATCGCTTGTTCGAGGTGTAGGCGAGACGCCAGCGCCATGATCAGTTTCTTCACTGCTGCTTCTATACTCTATTCGCGGGAATAATTTGAGCCTGCCAACAGGTCGCCAATATACTTCCTGTATCCATGACCAAAATTCTGCTGATTACAATCACCGGGCATGACAAGCCGGGGCTCACCAGCGCGTTTGCTCAGACGCTGGCTGAGTCTAATGCAACTCTGCTTGATATCGGCCAGGCAGTGATTCACGATGCGCTGGCGCTGGGGTTGATGGTCAAGGCCAATCCCTCCAGCAGCATTAAGATCGTCGAAGCTAAGATTCAGGAGAAAGGTCGGGAGCTGGGCGTAACTGCCCGCCTCAACCACGTCTCAGAGGGAGAATATACGGCCGCGCAACTGATGGTGGTGACCAGCGTGTTCGCCGCGCATAGCCTCAACATCGACATCATGGACCGGCTGTCGGCGCGCGCTTCTGCCAGCGACCAACGCGAGCCGCGCATGTGCATCGAGTTCACAATCTCAGGAGATCAGGTAGGAGCGGTAGAGCTGCGGTGCAAGCTGCTTACACTTGCCGACCACTCGGAGTTCGATATCGCGGTACAGGAGGATTCCATTTTTCGCCGTATCCGCAGGCTGATTGCCTTCGACATGGATTCCACCCTGATTCAGATGGAAGTCATCGATGAGCTGGCCCGCATGGCAGGCGTGGGAGAGCAGGTTTCCGCCATCACAGCAGCGGCCATGCGGGGTGATCTGGACTTCAACGCCAGCTTTCGCAAACGGCTGTCGCTCTTGCAAGGGCTCTCAGCAGGCGTATTAGACGACGTGGCCGCGAGGCTGCCGATTACCCCCGGAGCGCATCGGCTGCTGGGAACGCTCAAGGCGCTTGGATATAAGACAGCCATCCTCTCCGGCGGCTTTACCTGCTTCGCCCAGAAGCTCAAAGATGAACTTGGTTTTGATTACATCTACGCCAACGAATTGGGCCTCGCCGGCGGTTTACTCACAGGAGAGCCTGTTGGAGAAATCATCGATGGAGCGCGCAAGGCGGAGTTGCTGAAACAAATCGCCGCGCGGGAAGGAATTGCCCTTGAACAAACAATTGCAGTCGGCGACGGAGCTAATGATCTGCCCATGCTCAGCGTCGCCGGGCTGGGTGTGGCGTTTCATGCCAAGCCGTTAGTCCGGGGAAAAGCCAAACATTCCATCTCGCGCATGGGGCTCGATGCCCTGCTCTACTTGCTGGGTCTTCGCGACCGGCACATGGAGAAGCACAGTGAAGATAGTTCTCGGTTCTCAGTTCTCAGTTCTCAGAAATAGTTTTGAGATCCTCGGCGAAGATATATGGAGAGGCGCGAGGCTCATGCAGTACAGCCGTCCCCGGCTGTGTGCTTGTAGCGCCCACACGACCTTCGCCGGATACTGCGACACTCCACATTGTCAGAAATTGCCACGCTACCTTCTCTTCTCACATGGTAAGTTGTCTCTCGGAGCGGCTACATGAAACGCGGCAACCCAGATCGATTTTGAACACGAACTGAACACGCAGTTCCACAATGGCACAAACGTTCACTGTCCGGAAGTTCCGTTTCGCGAAGCAGAAAAAGTTGGTAACGTTTTCCCCATCCAGACCATTTATTTGTTGGGGATATTTCTCCATTCCAAAATAACCAAAGAGAGGCGAATTGCAAAACTATGAAACTTACAGTCCGTGGTTTGCTCACGTTGTTCCTGTTGTTCTCGCCGGTGCTTCTGCTGGCTCAGGGTAACAAAATCCTGGTTGTGGTTCCGGACGGCAGAACCGAAACAGATTCGATTCCAACCAACACGGGCGCCACATACGTGTTTTCAACTCTGCAGGGT
>QIAW01000021.1:0-6676 GCA_003225655.1 Acidobacteriota bacterium | reverse complement strand
CACCAACACCAGCTCCGCACCGGTGAATATTTCGATCAACCTTGTTGATACAAATGGTTTTCCTCAATTTTTGCCAAATCCTGGCCCAACCCCCATTACGATTGCGCCCGGAGCGACGTACTCGACGGATACCACACAAATACCCCCATTTCTCCGCACCACACCAACCGGGGCTCCCTTGAGCGGTTCTATTCTCGTCGGCCAAAATGGGCCTCCCGGAGCCATTCTGGCCACGGCAGTGATTGTTACTAACTCCGGCGGCACTGCCACCAGCACTGAGACTGTTAAGTTTGAGTCAAAACTGTAGACCTGTGACACTTCACCGGTTTTCGTACAAAGAATAGAAATAGTCTAAAAATACGCCAGCTTAACGCAGATGACGTAGATCTAAATCCACCAGCGTCATCTGCGTTTTTCTCTGATTCGAAGTCTCCCGCAACATGCAAATCTCCCGCGAGTGGGGTATATTTCTCTGCTTGCCAGAAATCAAAATTTAAAGTTGATATTTTAGATTGTGAAATAGAGATGTCTCGTTCCTGACTGTTATGTTTATGTTTCAAAATTATCTGACAACGGAGGTCCGGCCAAGCCCGCAACAAAGATGTGCTGCGCCGGCAAAAATCATATGAGAAGACTCGTTCTGCAAGTCCTGCTGGTCATGGTTTCTGCTGCTTCCCTCTGGGGGCAAGCCGCACCGGCAGAAAAACAGAGTGCACCCGCGCAACAGCCGACAAAACAAACCAAGGAAGCGCCCAATCCGCGGCTCGATTGGTGGCGCCAGGCCCGTTTTGGAATGTTCATTCATTGGGGGCTGTACGCCATACCAGCCGGGGAGTGGAAGGGCAAGCCCATCGCGGGCATCGGCGAATGGATCATGAATCGCGCCAAGATCCCGGTGACGGAATACGAGCAGCTCGCCAAACAGTTTAATCCCACAAAATTTAACGCTGACCAGTGGGTCAGCATCGCCAAGAACGCGGGCATGAAGTACATCGTGATTACGTCGAAGCACCATGATGGCTTTGCCATGTATGGTTCGAAGGTAAGCCCCTACAACGTTGTGGATGCCACGCCTTTCCATCGCGACCCCATGAAGGAATTGGCGGCGGCCTGCAAGAAGGCAGGTATTCGACTTGCTTTCTACTACTCGCAATCACAGGACTGGCACGAGCCCGATGCGATCGGCAATGATTGGGACTTCCCTGACGAGAGCAAGAAAGATTTCTCCCACTACTTTGAGCAGAAGGCCAAGCCGCAGGTGAAGGAATTGCTGACTAACTATGGCGCACTCGGGTCCATCTGGTCCGACACGCCTCGCAGCATCAGCAAGCAGCAGAGCGAAGAGCTGCTGGCCATGGTGCACCAGTATCAGCCCACGGCCCTGGTGAGCGGTCGCGTGGGCAACAATGCCGGAGATTACGAGACCGTAGGCGATAACCAGGTGGCTGTGGGTCCAATGAAGCGGGATTGGGAGGCTATTTCGACGACAAACGATACCTGGGGTTACAAGAAGGATGACAACAACTGGAAGCCCACGTCGGTGCTTATCCGGCAGATGGCGCACGCGGCCGGCCATAACGGCAATTACCTGCTGAACGTCGGTCCGACGGCGGAAGGAGTGATCCCGCAGCCCGCAGTGCAGGCATTAAGCGAGATGGGCCAATGGATCAAGGTCAATGGCAACGCACTCTACGGCACCTCCGGAGGACCTTTCAACTACGACCAATCGTGGGGCGTGATTAGCGCCCGGCCAGGCAAGCTGTATCTTCATGTCTTCGATTGGCCGCAGAAGGAACTTACGCTCTATGGCTTGAAGAACAAGGTGCAGAGCGCCTACCTGCTTGCCGGCAACAAGAAATTGAAATTCAACCAAAGCATGGATAAGAACGTGGATACCAACGTGCTTCGCGTTTCGCTTCCCGCGGCCGCTCCGGACAAAAACGATTCAGTGGTCGTGCTGAACATTGCAGGAGAGCCTGAAGTTGACACTTCTCTCATTCAACAGCCAAGCGGCGCGGTTGACCTGAACGCCTATCTGGGCAACATCCATAAAGCTGACAAAGACTCAACCTTGCGTATGGATACCCGGGGAGTCGCCGAGCACTGGACCAACAAGGAAGACTGGCTTGATTGGAACTTTAAGCTGGTTCAGCCAGGGACCTTCGACGTGGTTCTGGTCACCTCCGGACAGAAGAATAATCACAACTGGGAGGGCGGGCACAAGGTCGGCATCGAGGTCGCGGGCCAGAAGATCGCAGGCACAGTGAACAACGACGGGGAGGAGAATGACCCGGTGAAGCCGTACTGGAACTACTGGAACTACGTCATTTCCAAACTAGGACGCGTAACCATCGAGAAAGCGGGCGCCTACCAGCTCTCGCTGAAACCTGATTCTATTGTCAGTGAACAGAAATTGGGCTTGACGCTGGTTGAGGTGAAACTGGTTCCAGTTCAGAAGTAGCGCACGTGTGAATTAAATCCACCATTACATTGGTGAGGGATTTTTCTTTGCTATTTCCTTCATCGTTTTGTATTGGCAATGTTACGATCTTACAATTCTTACGCAAAGGGAAAAACCATGTCAAAAATGGGGAATGTTGTGTTCATCACAATGCTCGCTCTGGTTGTCACGGGCGCCATTGGCTGCGGACAGCGCGGGCAAGGCAAGAATATTGCTGAGGGGAAAACCTGCCTTGCCGGAGACCCTAAATCGACCTGCGCTGCCGGCATGTATTGCGCGCCTACCGGTATGGAGACCCTGAAGGGCGATACTTATTCTTCGCCAGGGCTCTGCATGCAACAAAAAACAGCAGGCCAGTCATGCAGCCTGGATAACCCGAACGAATGTGCTGCTCCGCTCAAGTGCGTTGGCGACAGTACCTCGGCCGGCGGCACGGATCCTCTTGCGTCCTTGTCCAGCCCGAAACATTGCCGTTAATGATCGATTGCAAACTGTTGAATCATGCCGTATGACAAGGCACGGTTGAAAAGCTTCCTGTTCGTCCAAAACAGAACAGAATGAGACGCCTGCTCGCCATTTTTGGATCAGTGCTATTCCTGGTGATTGCACCGGGAACCGTCGCCGGACTTGTACCCTCGTGGATCTCACGCTGGCGGATGCAGGCCCCTTTCCTGAATTTCTTTCCCATTCGCATCGCAGGTGCGCTTCTGATTCTGATCGGCCTTCCCGGATTGCTCGATTCATTCGCCCGCTTTGCTCTCAAGGGCCTGGGTACACCTGCTCCGATTTTTCCCACACGCCACCTGGTGGTGACCGGACTTTATCACTATGTGCGAAACCCAATGTACGTTTCCGTGGTCTCGTTGATCGTTGGCCAAGGATTGCTGCTGGGGAATATTCGGGTACTCAAGTATGGCGTGCTCGTCTTCCTCGCATTCCATTTATTTGTGCTGCTGTATGAGGAACCGGCCCTGCGCTCGACGTTCGGCGCTGAATATGAGATCTTTTGCGCCAATGTACCGCGATGGATTCCACGGTTGAAAGCATGGCAGGCGGGTGCACAGCAACTCTGAAAATGTTTTAAGATAGACAGACTGTTAACATACGTAATCTGTGGCTGTACTAGATTGCACTGTGTACACTATGTGCTCTGAATGCTTACCTTGAACTCTCTCGTACGTCTTGAGGTGTTATGAAACGTCTTCTCCTGATTTTCTCGTTCCTCGTTTGCCTGGCGGCTTCTCTTGCTGCCCAGGACATGGCTTCGTTCGAAAAGCGCGTAACCGTAAAGAAGCTGCCCAACGGACTGACTGTAGTGATTTGTGAACGTCATGAAGCTCCGGTGGTTTCTTTCTTTACCCACGTGAATGCGGGGGACGCACAGGACCCGAAGGGCCAGACGGGCCTGGCGCACATGTTTGAGCATATGGCCTTCAAAGGCACTGACAAAATCGGCACCGCGAATTGGCCGGCCGAGAAGCTGGCTTTGCAAAGGGTAGAGCAAGCCTACCAGGCTTATGATCGCGAGCGTACCAAAGAGGTGGGTCGCGACGACGAAAAAATTGCCGCCGCCAAGAAGGCATGGGAAGACGCAACAGAAAAAGCGCAGAAGTATGTGGTCGTAAACCAATTTGACGAGGTTCTGGAGCGCAACGGGGCCGAGGGCATGAATGCCAGCACCAGTCTGGATGAAACGCAGTATTACTATTCCCTGCCCTCCAACCGGGTGGAACTCTGGGCCTACATGGAGTCGGAACGCTTTCTGCATCCGGTGATGCGGGAGTTTTACAAAGAGCGCGACGTGGTCTACGAGGAGCGGCGGATGCGCGTGGATTCAAGCCCTATCGGGCGGCTGGTCGAGCAGTTCCAGGCTGCGTCTTTCGTGGTGCATCCCTATCACAACGAAGGTATTGGGGATGCGTCTGAAATCACCAGCTTCTCTGCCACTGACGCGCAGAAGTTCTTCGACAAGTACTACGTGCCTTCCAATATGGTGGTGGCTATCGTTGGCGATGTACAGGCCAAGCAGGTCATGCCCATTGTTGAGAAGTATTTTGGCAGACTCCCCGCCAGACCTGAACCGGAGCCGCTGAAAGTCGTCGAGCCTGCGCAGCGCGCAGAGCGCACAGTGCGGCTGGTAGACACGGCCCAACCGATTTACCTCGAGGGCTACCACCGGCCGGACTACCATGATCCCGACGATGCTGTCTACGACGTGATGTCTGATCTGCTCTCGAACGGCCGCACCTCACGCCTTTACCGCGCTCTGGTGCGTGATAAAAAGATCGCGGTGGTGGCGGAGGGGTTCAGCGGTTTTCCGGGAAATAAATATCCCAACCTGTTTGCCTTCTATGCCATTCCCAGCCGCGGACACACCACCCAGGAACTGCAATCTGACCGGCTGGTCAACCAGGATGCCGGCGACGACGAATTGAAGACCGTCAAGACGCGAGCGAAAGCAGACCTGATTCGCGGGCTGGCCAACAATTCCGGCCTGGCCCAGCAACTCGGAGTTTTCCAGGCATACTACGGCGACTGGCGCGAGTTGTTTCGCCAGGTTGAGCGCATCGAGAAGGTCACCAAGGCTGACGTGCGGCGCGTGGCAGCCAAGACTTTCACCCGCGAGAACCGAACGACTGCGGTGCTGGAAAACGCGGCGTCTGATTCGGGCGCGCCTAATTCCAAGTCAGGAGCAAAGCAATGAAGTGGCAGAACCGAATGCTGCGTGTGCTGTTGAGTGCGGTTCTCTTACTGCCCCTGATGGGGGCGGCCCAGAATAATAACCAGCTCTCCACGTCTGTGAAGCCCGAGAGCAAGACCTCAGGCGGGCGAAAGAGCGGAACCAAAAGTACGGCCGCTCAGCCCGGCAACAACCCGTGGGACAAGATCAAGGTTCCGCCGCTGCACGCCTTTCATCCGCAGCACCCCAAGCGGATTGAATTTTCTAACGGGCTGGTGGTCTTTCTGCAAGAGGACCACGAACTTCCCCTGATTGATGGCATACTCCGCATTCGCGGCGGCTCGCGCGAAGAGCCTGCCAATAAAGCCGGCCTGATCCGCGTTTACGGACAGGCGTGGCGCATTGGCGGCACCAGCAACAAAACCGGAGATGAGCTCGACGACTTCCTCGAAGCGCATGCGGCGCACGTTGAGACCTCAGGCGGTGCTGATTCTACAAATCTTTCCTGGTCGTGCCTGAAAGAAGACTTTGACAGTGTGCTCAGCATTGCGGCCGATCTGCTCGAGCATCCCGAGTTCCGGGAAGAGAAACTGTCACTCACCAAGCAGCAGCTCGACACGGCCATCTCTCGACGCAATGATGACCCCAGTGGAATCGCTGCGCGGGAGGCCGCGAAGCTGGCCTACGGAGCACAGAGCCCGTATGCGCGCACAGCCGAGTACTACACGGTGGCAACAATCACCCGCGCTGACCTGCTGGATTGGCACAGCAAATACGTTCATCCCAACAACATGATTTTGGGAATCGCAGGCGATTTCGACTCCGCGGCCATGGAGGCGAAACTGCGCGAAGTTTTCGGCGGGCTGCCGCGCGGACCGCAGGCCGAACGCAATTCCCAAGCAGAAATCAAGCCCGCGGCTCCGGGCGTCTATTTCGTGGAAAAGGATGATGTCAACCAGAGTACGGTGGAGATGGTCCACCTGGGGATCCAGCGGGATAATCCTGATTACTACGCGGTCACAGTCATGAATGAAGTTCTGGGTGGGGGATTTTCCGGCAGGCTCATGGCAAACCTGCGCACCAGGCAAGGGCTGGCCTACTCGGTCGGAGGAGGCGTGGGCGCTTCCTATGACCATCCTGGAATCTTCCGTCTTGCCATGGGCACCAAGAGCGGTACTACTGCGAAAGCCATTCAAGGGCTTTACGGCCAGTTAGATGACCTGGAAAAGCATCCGCCCACGGAAGTAGAACTCAAGCGCGCGAAGGACACGATCTTGAATTCGTTCATCTTCCAGTTCGACGAGAAAGACAAGGTTCTGGCGGAACAGATGACTTATGAGTTTTACGGTTATCCTGCTGACTTTCTGGAGCGCTTCCCTGCCGGCATTAAGAAGGTGACATCCGACGACGTGGATAGAGTGGCGCGCAAATACGTCCACCAGGACCAACTGAAACTGCTCGTGGTGGGCAACTCCAAAGAGTTTGACCACGATCTTTCCACTTTCGGGAAAGTCAATAAGATCGACATCACAATT
>QIAW01000183.1:10743-14704 GCA_003225655.1 Acidobacteriota bacterium | reverse complement strand
AAACATAAACGTTAGCAAGACCGGCAGCGCCACCCGACGTACATTCATGCTGGATTGGATGCGGAAAAACAGCAGTCAGCAGTCAGCAGTCAATCAGCATTCAGTTCCCGAACAAGTGCGGCAGTGCACCAGACTGAAGCGTATGGGCAAAGAGTGCTGACTGCTGATTACTTCGGCCACTCAACCCACGATAGTGATTCCACGATAAACTCGGGTTTCGACATGCCCGGACACGCGCCCCACAACTGTCGTCGCTCGTTTCCGTAGCGCACATTGCCGATGTGGCTCTCCTTGTCCTTGTCGAGCGCGGGATCTAGATCAACAAAGCCCAGTTTCCTTCGCAGCACCTCCATCTCATCGGGTTTTCCCGTCAGGAACTGCCAGCCTGGCCCCACATGATGCATCTGCGCGTACTCCTTCAGAACATCGGGTGTATCGTGCGTGGGATCGAGAGTGAATGAGTACATGAAAACCTCGTGTCCGGCGCGCTCCCCGAGGGGCAGATGCGGCCGCACGAGGTATACATGAAATTGATGAGTACGACCTTGTCCTTGATCAGATCGTCATAGAGGCGCACCTGCTGGTTCTCCTGCGTGGTCAGCAGGAGGTTGGGAAAGTAGCGCTGGCGGATGATCTCGCGGGGCGAAGTGTTAGCCCAGCGGCGGCCGGTATTCTGCCTTGCGGCTGGCTCACTTGCCGAAGTCCAGCTTCGCAGCGGAGCAAATAACATGAGCGAATCTCTTCTTGAAAGTTTTGACATCTTTAACATCCTTAATTGATTCTTAGCTTCACTATTCTTGTGTCTTAGCTATTACTGTTGTGCTTCTCATTCGGCCAGTGGGCCAGCCCGCCTGCCTGACAAACACCTTCCCATCTAAGGTTGCGGATTGGTATCTCCGTTCGGCTCAATCGACCAGAGCGCCATCATGGCGTGATCTTCATGAACCATGTTGTGGCAGTGCATTGGATACCTTCCGGTGAAGTCCCGGAAGCGGAAGAAAATCTGCACGGTCTCATTGTGGTGCAGTTGCACCACGTCTTTGCGTGTGCGCTCCACGGCCAGAGGAGGCGGCGCGCCGTTGCGCGACAGGATCCGGTGCTCCTCAAAATGGATGTGGATGGGATGCATCCAGCCGCCCGAGTTGTTCACCAGGGTCCAGACTTCAGTTGAGTTTTGTTTTGCGGTAAAACGGTTCACGTTGCAATCGGCAAATCGTCCGTTCACTTGCCACTGTCCATTGCCGCGCTCGAATTTAAAGGTCCGGGTAACAGCATTGCTTATATCGATGGGCGGCAAGTCGTAGAACCTGGCCGTCGCCGGGTCCTGGCTGTTGTCAGCCACCGCCGGCAGCACAACATCGAACCGCAGCACCAGATTGCCCTGGCCTGCAGCCAGCACGTTGCCGGTGGGACCGCGTCCATCATTCTGCTCGAGGCGGTTCTCGAGATAGATCGATTGGCCGGGCTTGAACTGCGAAAAGTCGATGATTACGTCAGCCCGCTCAGCCACACCCAGCTCGACGCTGCTTACCTGGACCGGAGCGGGAAGCAGATTGCCGTCATTGGCAATCTGCCAGAAGCGATTGTTTGCGCTCAGGTTGTTCACATCGGTGAGGAAGAACTGCTGCCAGCGCGAAGGTCCGGCGTTGGTCCAGCGCAAACGATAGCGGCGAGGATGCACCTGGAAAAATGGCTGGACCTTGCCATTCACCAGGAATTTGTCTCCCAGAATGCCGTCGAGGTTGAACAGATCGAAGAACAGTCTGCCGGTGTTGGGATCAAAGACCCGGTCGGCAAACATCATGGGCACGTCAAATTCACCGCTGGGAAGACGGAAGCCGGTGGTCTCGTCGCCGGTGTCGTGATCGTTGAAGAGCAGAAACTGTCCGAAGAGTCCCTTGTAAACATTCTGGGCCGTGAAGTCGATGCGGTGGTCGTGATAGAACAATGTGCTCAGCGACTCCCGCACATCACCATGGGTGGCTGCAAACTGCGGATCTGTAAAACCGGCCAGAACGATGGGATAGTGATGGTCATAGAATTGGCCGGGCCTGAAGAAATAACAGGGAAATCCATCGCTCTCTGACGGCGTGTGGCCGTTGTGCAGATGGGTGGTGACGGTGTTGTTGCCAAAGCCTCCGTTATCCGCCGGAAGATTGTTGACGTTGCGCACCAGGATGGGTTCGCCATACCTGGCGTGATACACCGGGCCCGGACTCATGCCGTCGTATCCCCAAATCGTCTGCGGGGGAAGATCGGGGGACATGCTCACCTGTCCCTCCTTCTGCGTCACCTGGTACAGCTTGACCGGTGGAAACGCGGCCAGGGCCTGATGACTGACGGTACGGCCTTCGCCGGCCGCGGTGTTGGGAGCGATTGTCGGTGCTGGATCCAGCGATGCCACCGGCTGCTTCACTTGTAAGATGGGCAACGGCTCGATAAATGCACGCGTAGGAGGGCTCGTAGCTGCGTGCCCATCATCGCCGCCTCCATGCCTAAATGCCCAGGCGCGGGAGCTGAGGCCATCTTTAGCTATCAAGAAGCCTGCGCTGGTGATCAGTCCCATGCGCACAAGGTCGCGCCGGGTGAACCCTGCCTTGATGAGTTCCAAGCGGTTCTTTCGGGCGTTATCAATATCTCGTTTATTTGCCATAGCACTCTCCTGGTTTTTGTCGAAAGTGGCGTATGGCCCGCTGTCTGGATTGCGCCTGTCAGAGATGAGCGTTGGAGCAAGCACCAGGGGGCCGGCAAAACTTTATGCTCGAGCCCCGATTCAGGTTCCAACCGTGTGGCGGGGAATCATTCCGATTCCAACCCTCGGGCGGGGAACAGGATCAGGGTAAACCTCAATCCAAAGTTGCTTCACTGTAATGTGGACAGGCGGAAGATGTGTCAGGGATTTGTAAAGAGGGGGTCAACAGATTGTCCATTTTGGGAAACAGGAAAGAGACAATCGACAGCAGGTGGCGTTTTACCAACAAAGCAGCAAATTTACGAATTACGATTTGAGAATGTTCCAAAACTCAATTTCAAAACCCGCAGAGACTTCGACAAAATCAAGGAACGTGCCAACAGCGTCAATCGACACCAATCGTAAATCGTAATTCGTAAATTCCGCAATGACTCAATGACCCGATGATTCAATGACGCTAATCGTAATACTCCAACCCCAGATGCGTGATCAGCTCTTCACCCTTGAGGTGGCGCAAGGTGTTTTTCAGCTTCATCAACTGAATAAACAGGTCATGCTCAGGATAAAGTTTGGGCGCAGTCATCGGTGATTTGAAGTAAAAGCTGAGCCACTCCTGGATACCGAGGTCGCGCAGTTGCGGGCTGCGCTGGGCCAGGTCCATAAAGAGAACGAGGTCGAGCACGATGGGGGCTGCAAGGATGGAATCGCGGCAGAGGAAATCCACCTTGATCTGCATGGGATATCCCAGCCAGCCGAAGATATCGATGTTGTCCCAACCCTCTTTATTATCACCACGCGGCGGATAATAGTTAATGCGCACCTTGTGGAAAATATTGCCATAGAGTTCCGGATAAAGCTGCGGCTGCAGAATGTGGTCCAGAACGCCCAGCTTCGATTCTTCCTTGGTCTTGAATGACCCGGGATCTTCCAGGACCTCGCCGTCGCGGTTGCCCAAAATGTTGGTCGAGTACCATCCGCTCAGCCCCAACATGCGCGCCTTGAAAGCCGGCGCGAGCACCGTCTTCATCAGGGTCTGTCCTGTTTTGAAATCTTTGCCGCAGATGGGTGCATGGTTGGCGCGCGAAAGCTCGGACATCACGGGAATGTCGGTCGTCAAGTTGGGCGCGCCGTTGGCAAAAGGAACTCCCTCTGAGAGCGCCGCGTAGGCGTAGATCATCGAGGGGGCAATGTTTTCGTCGTTCTGCATAAGCCCCTTCTCGAATGTCTTGACGGATTTATGCACCGCCGAGGGCTCTATAAAACTTTCTG
>QIAW01000183.1:0-10725 GCA_003225655.1 Acidobacteriota bacterium | reverse complement strand
TCGGCCAGCTCCATCTTGTTCCGTCCCTGTTTCACGTTTGGACCATCGAGCTTGCGGACGTAGTTTTTGTCGAAGACCGCGGGCAGAGGCTTGACCGATTCCATGAAAGGCTTGATGTTTTCCAGTAGCTCGCGCTCCAGCACTCCGGCCTTGCGCGCCGCCTCGTACATGTTGTCTTCGAAGATGTCCCAGCCGGTGAAGACGAGCTGATTGAGATCGGCCAAAGGCACAAACTTCTTGATCAACGGCGACCGGCCATCAGTGCGTTTGCCCAAGCGGACCGTGCCCATCTGGGTAAGCGAGCCAATGGGTTTGGCCAGGCCGCTGCGCACGGCTTCCACTCCGGCCACAAAGGTCGTGGCCACCGCTCCCATACCGGGAATCATGATGCCCAGCTTTCCCTTCGCCGGGGCAATATGCTCCGCTTTCTTCGACTCCGTTTTTTTGCTTTGTTTTTTTGACTGTGTGGCCATGGATATCCTTAGCAGAAATTAGAAACGAACAGCCTGCAACCGCGTGCTTATGAGAATCCTGTATCTTCTCGTATCAGAGAAAGTTTTGCAAATTAAGCTTTGCTGGCGTCTGGGTGAGCTCTTGGTGGCTCGGGACTCCTGCAGCGCTCAGGGCTTTTTGATTGTTGGAGTAGGAGCCGATGCCGCTGGCCTTGCCGCCGCTGGCGGTGTGGCGGGATATTGGACGTTGTAGGCGTTCACCAGGTCGCCGGTGATATCAGTGCCATGATTTGCCCACACCACCTGGTTTTGCTGGACAGATACATCCAGCACCAGCCAATAAGCGTGGTCCTGGGCATATTTCTGCAGCACACATTGCATTTTTCCGCCAATCCGGCGGCCAATTTCCTGCTGAGCCTGCTGCACGTCTGCCTGGAAATCGTCGGAGTTGCGCTGCAAGGTCTTCTGTTTTGCCTCAATCGCCCTCGCTCGTGTGGCCCGTTCTTCATCTGTCACCTGGCCTTGAGTGGCCTCGAACTGCTTTTGCAGATTCTGGATTTCGTTATACAGATTTCTCAATTCCGTCTGCCGGGACGCGAACCGCTGCTGTAAGGCATCAAGCTCTTTCTTTCCTTCGTTGGTCGAAAGAATGGCATCCTGGACGTTCACAATGGCAATCTTGGGAGCGACTGCAGGTACGGCATTCGCTTGGGTTCCGCCTGCCTGGGCAACAGCGACGGCAGAAAACAGTGTGACCAGCGCGAGGCTGAGAAACAGAATCCGGATATTTGATTTACCTGGCATTGATAGGCTCCTTCATATATAAGGTCGCTCGTAGCGACACGTTTTCAGTCAACTGCTTCCATCAAGCGGGGATTGGCAGAGGGGGAATGACCAACGGATTATAGGTTTTGAGGTTCTCACCGTCAATTGCAATAGTCCTGAATACATTCCGACAAATACCTTCCGAAAAAAATGAGAGATGCCAACCTGCGCTAATGAGACACTTGTGTCTTCATAAACCAGAGGAGTTTTTTAATGTCATCGAAAATCGCAGTCGTGACGGGGGCATCGAGCGGAATCGGACTGTTGAGCGCAGTCGAATTGGCTAAAGACGGCTTCTTTATCGTGGCCACCATGCGCGACCCTGGCCGCCGCCAGCACCTGGATGAAACTGCCAAGGCGGCAGGGGTTCAAGACAAAATCGAAGTCCGCCAACTGGATATCACCCAGTTCGCCTCCCTTCCTCAATCGGTCGCAGGAATCGTTCGCGACCACCAACGCATTGACGTTCTGCTGAACAACGCCGGCTTCGCCATGAGCGGCTTCGCCGAAGACATGCACCTGGAAGAGATTCGCCAGCAGTTCGAAACCAACTTCTTTGGGCACGTAGTCATGACCCAGGCGGTGCTGCCCGTCATGCGCAAGCAGCGCTCCGGACACATCATCATGGTCTCTTCTATCAGCGGATTGGTCGGACAGCCGGTGGTAAGCAGTTACTCAGCATCGAAGTTCGCACTCGAGGGTTGGAGCGAGGTGCTGCGCATCGAGACCCATTCGCTGGGGATCCGCGTTGTGCTGGTAGAGCCGGGCGCATTTAAGACTGATATCTGGGACCGCAACGTACGCATCGGCGCATTTGCGCTCACGCCCGAGTCGCCTAACCATGAGCGTGCGCGACGCTTTGCCCAGTGGGTACAAAAAGATGTGCACAAGCGCGACGCCCGCGAAGTTGCCCGCCTCGTCGCCCGCATCGCATGCGACCCTAACCCGAGCTTGCGTTACCGCATCGGACGCGATGCCACCGTGCAGTACTGGCTGCGCAAACTCATTCCCTGGAAGACCTACGAAAAGATGGTAGCCAAAGCCGTGCAAATTGACTGAGGTGCAACTGACAACCGAGAACTGCCTTTTAAGAGCTGGGGACTTCTTTAATCCGATTTTTCCAGCGCGACCAGATGAACCATGCCGCTCCCGCGACCAGCACAATGGCGATCGCAAAATCAAATTTGTGGAAGTAGTCGCGCAGGTAGTCCCAGTGCTCGCCGGCCTTCATCCCCAGGTAGGCCAGGGCAAAGCACCACGGCCACGATCCCAAAAAGGTATAGATATGGAAGCGTAGTTTTGGCATGCGCGCGACGCCCGCAGGCAGGGCGATAAAGGTGCGCACCACGGGAAGCAGGCGGGCGATAAAGACCGTAATGCCGCCGTAGCGTTCGAAAAAATTCTGCGCCCAATCAACCTCGTGCTCGCTGAGCCAGATCAGGCGGCCAAACTTCATCACCAGCCGGCGGCCACCGTAGTATCCGACGATGTAAGCCAGCTCCGAGCCGAGGTTGCAGCCGATGGCCCCGGCCGTGGCCACCCAAAAGAGACTGAAGCGTCCCTGAGAAACCAGGTAGCCGGAAAAAGGCATGATGACCTCGGAGGGCAAAGGGATACAGGCAGATTCGATGGCCATCAGGAGGACGATGCCTAAATACCCGGCCGAGGAGATGACTGCGATGATGACGGCGCTCAAGGCCGCAAGAATTTTAGAGATCATGATGTAGGATTTTCGTTTTGAAGTAGCTTTGCTCTCACAACCCGCGCCACTCGCTCACTGAGCACTGAGCAACCGGCAACTGAGTACTGTTCTTAGGCGCAGCCGCTCCCCTGCTGCTCCTCATAGGCGGCGACGGCCTCGGATACGTCTTTTTCACATTCCTGACAAACAGCGCGTCCGGCTTCGTTCTCCACCGACTCGCTGCTCAGGATCGCCGTCCCGCCGGAGGAGTACTCGCCGCGCTCAGGATCCCAGGCAAAATCTTCCTGCAGGGTCGCGCCGGCGACGTCACATCCGGTGAGCACTATGCTGTAGTCGTGCGAACCGCAGTGCGGACAGGTGAACGGCTGCGACATAGCTCCAGCTCCGGCTGCGCAACGCAGGCCGAGAGAAACAATATTGTACTGGAATCAGAAATCCTGGGATTCCTGCGTGTAGGTAAAGCCGGGAAGGCTTGCGCTGCCCGCAGCTTTGACCACCTTCACGCGGACAGTTTCCGCCTTGGCGGCATCGGTATCCACCGGACGCAACATAGCATATTGCGAAAACAGCTCATCATACAGTTTGGTGACCAGATAGCTCTGCCCGTTGGCATTGCTGCGCCATACCTGTCCCAATAAGATCGCCTTGACCGACATGAACGTTCAGCCTTCTTCCGCCCGGCTTGAATGCGAGTGGTATGGTACAGAGTAACGACACAATAGTGCTCCGTCAATCGGCAATTCCCGAATCAGAGAGCCGTCGGATGATTATGCTCTATTTGCATCCAACTCTCGTTTTCCTGCGTCCGAAGACAGTTTCCATGCAGAGGAGCTTGCCACTTTCGAGAACTGCCGCGTTCTTAGACGGCGCCAAAGCAGCAATTGAGCTATTCCAATCACTTCGCCTCTTTCGCCTTCGAGGAGACCAAGCTGCGCAACTGCTCTCGAACCCCGGATTTGAGTTGAAGTGCTTTCCATAATCGGTTTCTCCCTGTCATAATTTGCTTACGAAACTACCTTGTTGTCGTCTATCTGTGTGCCAGCCAAAATCAAGTACCAGCCGAACTGAGTACCCTGAAAGCTGGCAGCCAATCGAGGCGCGGAGTCAACGCCTTGAAGGTGGAGCACAGGTTGAGATATACATGCCAGCCAGGATCTTAGGTTTTGGATTGAGGGTTGGCGGACAGGAATCCCACCTGATGAGCGTTGTGCAAAACGTGGTGGGAGCAACGGGCAGTACCGCGGATACATCCCCCTTTCGGGGAAACATGGTCAGCCAGGCACTGAGGCGCGTTGACGATAACGTCCTGATACGCGAGGCGCAGCGCGGCAATCGCGCGGCCTTCGAGGAATTGGTGCGCCAATATGACCATGCCGTACTTCGTCTTGCTTTGCGCCTGACCGCCTCTGAGCAAGACGCGCAAGACATTTACCAGGAGGCCTTTCTGAAGGCCTATCGCAACCTGGTCAGCTTCCGTTTCGAATGCTCGTTTTACACCTGGATCTACCGAATTGTGACCAATCTGTGCCTGGACCATTTGCGCAAGAAAAATGTGCGCAAAGAAGATGCTCCGGTCACCACCATGCAGGATGGCACCGAGCTCAGCTTGCTGGACCAGGTGGCCGATGATCGGGCGCACAGCAATCCTGAGCGCGACCTGATGCGGCGCGAGCTGGGGCATAAGATCGGCATCGCCTTGAACCGGCTGACGGCCCGCGAGCGCATGGTGTTTGAGCTCAAGCACTACCAGGGGCTGAAGCTGCGCACCATCGGCGAGATGCTGAATACTACGGAAGAGACGGCCAAGAACACGCTCTTCCGCGCCACGCAGAAGCTGCGCGGGGCATTGGCCGAAATGCGTGAATGATGCGAATTTTTGTAGAGACGTAGACTGCTACGTCTTTCAACACTGAGAGACAACGATGAATTGTGAGTTGTTTAAACAAAACGTTATTTTGCTGGTTTACGAGGAGCTGGCCGACGACATGCTCTTTGAGATGCGGCAGCATGCCGGGCGCTGCGCTGCCTGCCATCAGGAGCTCGAATCGGCGCAACAGTTCCGGAGTGATGTGAGCGCGATCCCGATGGTGGAACCGGCTCCCAACCTGCTGGCGGCCTCACGCCTGCGTCTGCAAGAGGCGCTGGAGACTGCGGAGCAACATCACGGTTGGCGGGCATGGGTCTTCGATCCAGTAGATTGGCTGCGGCAGCTCAGGTTTTCACCCGCCTTGGCCGCCGTCATCCTGATTGTGGGATTTGCCGGGGGGGTGCTGACAGCCTTCAGAGTTTCACATCCTGCTACCATTGACCCCGGAACCATAGACTCTCCCGCTGAGGCCTCTATTGCTGGAATTCGTGGCATCACCCAAGATCCCAGCACCAACACCATCCAAATCAGCTACGACAAACTTCAACAGGCATCGACGCGCGGGTCCATTGACAATCCTGATATCGAGAAGCTGCTGCTCTATGCCGCCCACGCCCAGCAGAACCCGGGCGTGCGGGTGGAGTCGGTTTCCATTCTTTCGCGCAAGTGCCACGACACCCAGATACGGGAGACGATGATGCGCGCCCTGCTTGACGACCGCAATCCGGGCGTGCGCCTGCAGGCGTTGGATGGGCTCGAGGAATACGTAAAAGAAGATATTCAGGTCCGTAATGCCGTGATCCAGGCATTGCTGAACGACAGCAACCCGGGCGTGCGCACAGAAGCAATCCGCTTGCTGCAGCCGGTGAAAGCAGACAGCATGGTGCGCAGCGCATTCGAGCGCCTCGCCCGGCAGGACAACAACGAATACATACGCTCGGAATCGGAGCGCACACTGAACTCGCTCCCGCCGATTGATTGACCGGCGGGAAGCAATCAATGCATGACGATGCAGAGGGAGAACCGAAGGTGAAAACGCAAGTAAAAATCGTACTGCTCACCCTCGCGCTGGCAGCCATCGCCATGGCGCAAGAGACCAAAGTTTATCGCGAGGGCGATGCGTGGATCGAAGAGACAACGGGAGCGCTGCCGGCGCAGCACAATTTGAAGCTGATTACCAACTTGGGTTCGGTGCACATTCAGGGCGGTGCGGCCAACAACATCAGCTACGTCATTAAGAAGCGGGTGCACGGCTCCTCGGAGCAGGAGGCGCGGCGCGCCTTCGAACTCATTCACGTGAGCGCCAACACCGAAGGCGATACCGTGGTTCTGTACGGACAGGGCCCCAAGAGTTATCGTGGACGCTCCTACTCCGCCGATTTCGATATTCGCACTCCGCGGGAACTTGAACTGGTGAACGCCCACACCGGAGGCGGGAATCTTAGCGTCAATTCCATCAACGGCCGCGTGGAAGCGCAGACTGGTGGGGGAAAGGTTACGCTCGATGACATTGGCGGTGTAATCGGCGCCTCCAGTGGCGGAGGCGGCGTGGACGTGGGCACAGCCGGCTCGGATGTTAATGTGGAAACCGGTGGTGGCAACATCAGCCTGCGCTCTGCCAATGGACGTGTGTATGCACGGAGCGGAGGCGGAAGCATCCACATCGATTCCGGCAAGCAAAACATTATTCTGGAGACCGGCGGCGGGCCGATTGTGGTTTCCAGTTGCGGCGGCGATCTGACCGCAAAGACGGGCGGCGGCAGTATTAGCGCCGGCAGCGTCGGCGGCCAGGCGATTCTGCAGACCGGCGGCGGCAACATCAAGCTTGCTTCCGCACGCGGTTCGGTGCGGGCGGCGAGCGGAGGCGGTGGCGTAGAGCTTTACAAACTGCTGCGTGGCGCCCGGGCCGAAACCGGCGGCGGCCTGATTACGGCTGAATTTATTGGACAGGGATCTGACTTTACCGATTCACGCCTGGAAACCGCGGCCGGAGACATTCGCGTCTATCTTCCTGCGGACCTTCCTGTGACGGTGCGCGCTGCCATTGATATGGCAGCGGGACAAAAAATCCGCTCCGACTTCCCGGAATTGCAGATTTCTTCGGAAGGATCGGGGATTGGTCCTAAGGAAGCATACTGCCAGGGCAATTTAAACGGCGGCGGCAAACTGCTTCACATTCATACCAGCACTGGCAATATTGAACTGCTGAAGCGCACGGTTTCCGTCAGTGATCGCAGTCCGAGATAGATTTAGATTTTGGAGAGATAAAAATATAAAGAGGTTTTATGCGTAGTCTTTTGTGCACGTTGCTGTTACTAACACTCATGATATCGCTTCCCGTCTGGGCGGACCAGGACCGCGATTTCTTCTCCGAGATGGGCGAGCCGGGGGCCGGGTCGACCATTTACCACGCCAACGGCGCCTACCTGGGCATTGACACGCAGGATATTACCAGTGACCGCGTGGCCCCGCTCAAATTAAAGGAAGAGCGCGGCGTGGAAGTGATAATGGTGGATCAGGACGCCCCTGCAGGCAAGGCCGGTATTAAGGAGCACGACGTCATCCTGGAGTTCAACGGCGCGCGGGTTGAAGGATGCGAGCAACTGCGCCGCATGATTCATGAGACTCCCGCAGGACGCACCATCTCTTTGGGCATCAGTCGCGACGGACAGCCGGTGACGGTGCAGGTGCAGTTGGCAGACCGCGCCAAAGCCATGGAGCACGCGATGAAGCTGCCCTCCATCGTGATACCACGCATCTCGGTGATGCCGCGCATTTCAGTAATGCCCGAGATCGATGTGCCGATGTTTGACATTAGCAGTCACAGCGTGCGCGCCGGTATGCAGGTCGAGAATCTGACCCCTCAGTTGGGTGAATTCTTCGGCGTTAAAGGCGGAGATGGCGTTCTAGTGCGTTCGGTTGATAAAGGCAGCTCGGCTGAGAGCGCCGGCCTGAAGGCCGGCGATGTTATCGTGCGGGTCGAAAGCGAGAAGGTCGCCAACCGCAGCGACTGGAACATGGCCATACGCTCGCATAACGGCGGCAAGATCACTCTCGGCATCATTCGTGACAAGCGAGAGCAGAATTTCTCTTTGACAATCCCGGAACGCTCTAAGGACCACTCCCAACTCTGGACGGAGCCCGATATCAACCTCGAAGACTTTGATATTGACTTCGACCGCAGCGAGTTGCGCGAGATCAGCACGGCGGCCCGCGAATCCGCTGCTCACATCAGGCAAGAAGTCGAGAAAAATATCGGGCCTTTGCGCGACGCCTTGAAGCAGAATAAGGCCGAATTGGACCGCCAGCTAAAGCCGCAACTCGACCAGATGCGGCGCTCGCTGGAGGAAATGCGGCACACACTGCAGAAGTCGTTTCACGAGCTGTAATCCCTACCACGCTGCCAACCAAGCCAACAACGGGCTCTCCGGGCCCTTGGAATGGAGCGCTTCGAAGAACTATAATGCTCGGCTCTCCCATTCTGGATCGGGAGAGCTGGCGTAAGCTGCGCTCCAGCAGCCACAAGTAGCCACGAAACAGTATTTTCGCATCATAGGGTTAGGCCACTTTCGTACCAAAAATCAGGATCAACGAAGGAGAGATGTTATGCGTAAGTTAGCATTGTGTTTTGCCGTTCTGTTCTTCTTTGCTGTGTCGGGTGTGGCCCAGGGGGATATGGGTCAATCCAGCAGCTCAGACCAGTCAACAACTTCTACCACTAAAAGCAAAAAAGCTAAATCGTCAAAGGCAGGCGGGGGCGAACACCAGGTGACGGGCTGCCTGGCCGGTCCCAATGACGAAGACGTCTATACCCTGACCAATGGCCGCTACACCAAGGGACTTGAGGTCGGCGGCAATGATGACCTCAAGAGCCATGTAGGCCACAAGGTCACGCTGACGGGCACATGGGCCAGCGCCGCCGATATTGGTGAGAAGGCCAGCGGCACCGCTGAAAACGAGAAGAATGAGAAGCATCTGAAGGTTTCCAGCATCAAGCATATTGCCGACAGTTGCTCAGCTTCTACTGCCAAAAAAGGCAAGAAAAGCAAAGCCGCCGCGGCACCAACCACCTAAGACAGCTACCAGCTCCAAGCTGCAAAGCATAACAACGTAGAGACGCAGCATGCTGCGTCTCTACGTTAGATCCTTTTCGACTCTCTGTCGCACATTTTCCTGGGGGTCGCAAAAGCTGCTCTTCTTTCCTCTGCTTCGCATCTTCCCCCTCGCATCGTACGGAGCGCTCTGCTGGCTTAGCCTTCCTCCGCAACCGGCATCGACCGCTATACTTTATTTCAGAACAATTCATAGGAAAACCATAGGCATGAAAACCATAGGCATGATCGGTGGGATGAGCTGGGAATCCACCATCGAGTACTACCGCATTCTCAACGAGACAGTGAAAGCTAAGGCGGGAGGGCTCCACTCCGCCAAAATTCTTATGTTCTCCACTGATTTCGCCGAAGTCGAAGAAATGCAGCATCAAGGACGCTGGATCGAGGCCGCCCGCCTCATGGTCGCTGTCGCGCAGCGCCTTGAAGGGGCTGGCGCCGATTTAGTCATTCTCTGCACCAACACCATGCACAAAACCGCGGCGGAAATCGAACAGGGCATTCGTATTCCCTTTTTGCATATCGCTGACCCTACCGGCGCGGCAATTCAGGCAAAAGGTTTGAAAAACGTGGGCCTGCTGGCAACGCGCTTCACTATGGAAGAAAGCTTCTACAAGACAAGACTGGCGGAGCGCTTTGGGCTGCAGGTCCTTACGCCTGAACAGCAGGAGCGCGAGATGATACATCGCGTCATTTACGAAGAGCTCTGCCTGGGAAAAATTATGCCGAGTTCAAAAGCGAAGTATCTGGAAACCATCAGGCATTTGATGGATCGCGGAGCAGAAGCCATAATTCTGGGCTGCACCGAAATCTGTTTGTTGATCCAACCCGAGGATGTGGGCGTGCCGGTTTTCGACACAACCTATCTCCATGCTGTGGCTGCGGCCGATTATGCGATGAATGGCCAGGGCAGGTTATCGTCATAGTCTTTGCTACTATCATGGCGTAGTTCCACCTGATGCATTGGAGCCCGTATGCAGATACAAGACGTGCCCTTCTCCGTCATTGATTGGAGCAGAGTGAAACCGACCGAGCATCCTGGAGAAACCGGGGCCGCGACCTGGCGAACCTTCGAATGTGGAAACCTGCGAGTACGGATGGTGGAGTACAGTTCCGAGTACCGGGCAGACCACTGGTGCAGCCGCGGCCATGTTGTCCTGGTGATCCGGGGAGAATTGGTGACCGAATTAAAAGACGGTCGCAGGTTTGTGCTGCCTGCAGGCAGCAGCTATCTGGCCGCGGAGAATCTCGAACCGCACCGCAGCTCTACCGCCAACGGAGCCACCGTATTCATTGTTGATTAACTTCGCAGAGTGCCGCAAGAAAGATGAAGGAATCTGAAGGTCCCAGCATCAAGGTAGTTTCCAAGTGTGCCCAGTTCCTCTCATGCTTTTCTTGTAGTTTGCAACTTTTCTTGCAGCTTGCAACTTGGAGCTTGTAGCTGGCTTATTCTGCCCAGCGCTTAAACAGCAGGCAGCCATTGGTGCCCCCGAAGCCGAAGGAATTGGTGAGGGCATACTCCAGATGGGCTCTGCGCGGTTTATTGGGAACGTAATCCAGGTCGCACTCAGGATCGGGATTTTCCTGATTGATTGTGGGTGGCACACATTGGTCGCGCAGCGCCAGCACCGTAATGCCGGCTTCGATACCGCCCGCGCCGCCTAATACATGGCCGGTCATAGACTTGGTTGAACTCACCGCAAGTTTTTTTGCGTGCGCGCCAAAAGCGGCCTTGATGGCCATGGTCTCCAAGCGGTCCCCAAGGGGTGT
>QIAW01000184.1 GCA_003225655.1 Acidobacteriota bacterium | reverse complement strand
CCAGGAGCCCCCGAAGGTGGCCACGCGGTCGGCAATCTTCTGTCCCAGGGTGAGGCGCTCTTCCTCTTCGACGTTGAGGTTGCGGGCGACGTGACTGCGCAGCAGTTCGTCGGTGGAGCGCAGGCGGCGTCCCATCACCGAGAGCAGATCCATGGCCGCGTGCGGATGCCTGGTAATCAGGTCGAGCAGGTCTCCGCGGTCCATGACCAGGAGTTCGCTCTCATCGGTGGCGATGGCGGTGGCGGTGCGGGGGCCGCCATCGAGCAGAGAGATTTCACCGAACACATCTCCGGCGAGGTTTTCCGCGAGGATGATGGTCTCGCCGGTGCGATCTTCCACGTAAACCTGCACGCTGCCGCGGCGCACAATGAAAAGCGCTTCGCCCGGATCGCCGTAAGCAAAGATAATCTCGCCCTTGTTGAAGGTGCGGACATCGAGCAGCCCGGAGAGGGTCTTACGCTCTTCGTCGTCGAGCAGTTGGAATAAAGGCACCTCGGCGAGAAGGTTCAGATCAGCGGCCATGCATCAACCTCATCGTTATCGAATATCGTTCTCATTGCCATCCATGTCAAGCCTTGCCGGCGAGTTCAATGGAAAGTAGCGGGAGCGCTGCATTCCCTAATGCGGTCGAAGATTTCGGTCACGCCCACGATAGAATCGTAGAGAGTGTCCTTCTCTTTTCAAATAGAAGCCACCTGCGGCGAAGCCCGCGCCGGCCGACTTGTCACGCCTCATGGGGAGGTGGAGACTCCTGTCTTTATGCCTTGTGGGACGCTGGGCTCGGTCAAAGGTGTGCCGCAGGACATTCTGGAGGAACTCGGGGTCGAGATTCTGCTGGGCAATACCTACCAGGGCGGCGCAGGTGCGGCAGCTCGGCGGGCTGCACAAATTCATGGCCTGGGAGCGGGCGCTGCTGACCGACTCCGGTGGATTCCAGGTTTTCAGTTTGAGCCAGTTGCGCAAGATCAGCGAAGCGGGAGTTGAGTTCCGCTCGCACCTGGATGGCTCGACGCATCTGTTTACCGCCGAGAGCACGATGGAGGCGCAGATTTCGCTGGGCGCCGACATTGTGATGGCATTCGACGAGTGTACGGAGTATCCCGCCGAACGCGGCCGTGCGCAGCAATCCATGGAACTGACGTTGCGCTGGGCGGAGCGCAGCAAAGGGCATTTTGAGGCGCATAAGCATGAGGTTCCGTGGGCATTGTTGCAGAACCGAGAAATCCCGCAGGGGCTAAAGCCCACAAGCTTAACGAACTTTTCGGCACGACTGAAGTCGTGCCCTGATACAAAGCAGGGCTCTTCCGAAGAAACTATTGACCAAATAGTTCCTCGAGATTTTTCTGAGAACCGAGAACCGAGAACTGAGAACTTCCCTCGAAACTCGAAACTTGAAACTGGAAACTGTACGCAATCTCTTTTTGGCATCGTGCAAGGCGGCATGTTTCCCGATCTGCGCAGGGAATCGGCTGAACGTCTGGTGACCATGGATTTTCCTGGTTATGCCATAGGCGGGCTCAGCGTGGGCGAGCCGCGGGCGCTGACGGAAGAGGTGCTGCAGGCAACTCTGCCTGCTTTGCCCAAAGAGAGGCCGCGCTACGTGATGGGCGTGGGCACTCCGGAGGAGATCGTGCGCTATGCCTTGATGGGGGTGGACATGATGGATTGCGTCCTGCCCACGCGCGCCGCCCGGCATGGGCTGCTCTATACATCTGAGGGCAAGGTCAACATCAAGAATGCGCGTTACGCCCAGGATCCATCGCCCTTAGACCCCAACTGCGGGTGCCGGGTCTGCGCTCGCTACAGCCGTGCCTACTTGCGCCATCTCTATGCCAACGGAGAGGTGCTGGCCATGACCCTCAATAGCATCCATAACCTGGCGTTCTATGTTGACACCATGCGCAGGGTGCGGCATTCTATAAGACTTGGGGACATCTCAGCGCTCTACTCTGCTATCCAGTCGCGAGCCTGAGCGCCCCTTTTCAGCCTTCCGTTTCGTGAATCCTTGTACAAAGGCTTTCCCCCGGGCTGGAGATGTGTGCTGGTTACGTCAATGTGTGGGGTGCCCTGGCGGGCTGGTCCGCCAGTGAAGTCAACCGGATATAAGCAACCAGATTTTTTAGGTAACCCAGAAAGCTGGTAAATACACGGCTGAATAGCCGGATCGATGGAAATCTTGCCTATGATCGCAATGTTGTTGCAGGCGCAGGCAGCAAGTCCTTTTGGTATTGGTCTGCTGCCCATTGTCGCCATGCTGGTGTTTGCTTACTTAGTTCTGTTTCTTCCCCAACAGCGGCGCCAGAAAAAATGGCAGGCGATGCTCGAGAGCCTGAAGACCGGAGACAAGGTGGTTACCAGCGGCGGCCTGCGGGGAACGGTGATCGCGCTGAAAGATGATGCCCTACACCTGCGCGTGCCTCCGGACAATCTGCGCATCGAGGTCACCAAGGCGTCGGTTGTCTCTCTGGCTGCCGCGGATGAGGGCGAGAAGAAATAATTTTTAGAAGTCTTAAATTTTGTGAGTGATGGAACGACCATGCAGAAAAATTTACTGGGAAAAACAGCTTTTATCGTCGCCATTCTGGTGATCTTTGTGTACGGGATCTTCGGCATCCCGCAGAAGTGGAATGGAGAAGGCCTGAAAGAGGCGCTGCTCGAGCGCATTCACCTCGGTCTGGATTTAAAAGGCGGGACGCACCTGATTCTGCAGGTGCAGGTAAATGATGCGGTGAATGCCGATTCCGATATCACCATCGAGCGCCTCAAGGAGTCACTCAACAAGAACAATATCGCCTTCGGTGAAATCTATAAGCCGGACCCGACGAATCATCCCGAGCAGATTGTGATTAAAGGTATTCCGCCTGCCGCCATCGGCGATTTTCGTAACAAGATTTTTCCCATTTACCAGCAATATGACTTCAACAGCGCTCCGGAAAACACTTACCTTCTAAGCCTCAAGCCTGCCCGTGTGGATGAGATCAAACACCAGGCGGTCACGCAGGCCATTGAGACCATTCGGCAGCGCATTGACGCGCTGGGTGTAGCTGAGCCGCTGATTGAAGAGCACGCCCTGGGAAGCTACCAGATCCTGATTCAGCTTCCAGGCGTGGATCCTGACCGGGCCATCGGCATTATTTCATCACAGGCAATGCTGGAGGTCCGAGGGGCGGTGGACCAGCAGGTATACAACTCCGAGGAGCAGGCCCGGGCCGCGCATGGCGGCGTGTTGCCGCCAAATGCTATCCTGGTCCACGGCAGCAGCATCGGTACTCGCGAGGCTAAGGATGAAGTCTACGTATTGAGCCGCAGCTCGGTCATTACCGGCCGCGATATTCGCTCTGCCGACCCCAATACAAGAGGCGACACCGGCGCCCCAACAGTTGATTTCCACCTGTTTAGCGATGGTGGCAACCGCTTTGGCGACTTCACACGCGCCCATGTGGGCGATCACATGGCAATCGTGCTCGATAACCGGGTCATCGAGTTTGCCACGATCAAGTCTGAAATCAACGACGATGGAATGATTGAGGGCGGCTTCACCCAGGATAGCGCCAAGGATTTGAGCATCAAGCTGAAGTCCGGCGCGCTACCGGCAGGAATCAAGATTCTGGAAGAGAGCAGCGTGGGCCCCTCGCTGGGCATTGACTCCATTCGCCAGGGGGTGACCGCGGCGTTACAAGTTTGCGGGAATTAATGCCGACCTGGCTTTGATTTTGAACCTGGTGATTTTGCTCGGGTTCATGGGATTCTTCGGCAATACGCTGACACTGCCGGGCATTGCCGGAGTGATCCTGACCATCGGTATGGGCGTTGATTCCAACGTGCTTATCTTCGAGCGCATCCGCGAGGAGTTGCGCAACGGCAAGACTCCGGCGGCGGCGGTGGACCAGGGCTTTGCCAAAGCCTGGGTCACGATCATTGACACGCACGTGACCACGATTGTCTCGGCGTTCATCCTGTTCCTGTTCGGCACCGGGCCGGTGAAAGGGTTTGCGGTGACGCTGACCTTCGGTCTGCTGGCCAACATTTTTACGGCGGTTTTCGTCTCCCGCGTGATTTTCGACGCCGGCTTACAACGCAAACAGCGGGGCGAGGCGTTGAGTATTTGAAGATTGGGTCATTTCATCATTGAGTCATTGAAGAATTAGGCAATTGAGTAATTCTAAAGAAGGTTTAATCAAGTGGAATTTTTTAAGAATACGAACATAGATTTTCTCGGCAAGAAGTGGTACTTCCTGGCGTTTTCGCTGGTGTTCAGCGTGGCCGGCATCCTCTCGATGCTTTTCTGGCACCATATTCCCACGGGGGTGGAATTCAGAAGCGGGACCACCGTGGACGTAAAGTTCGCCAGCACACCCGATCTCGATGCTATCCGCAAAGCCATGGACAGCGTGGGGCTGCACAATGCCCGCAAACAGCCTAAAGCGAACAATGAATTATTGATTACGCTCGACCTGAAGCAGAACAGCGAAGAAACAGGCATCGACCAAAGCAAAGCCCTAATCATCAAGGCACTGAGCGCGAATGCTCCTGAAGGCAAGCAGGACCTCAACAATGCCACGGTGCAAAGCATCCAGGATGCGCTGGTGCAACGCGACCCGCTGCACGTTGGCGTGAACGTTGGCGGGCGCTATTTAACAGAAGCGCAGAAGATCATCAATTATCGCGACAGCGTAAAGGGCGGCGTGCTGGGCGGCTTCGATGAGCTCAAGAACGTAACCTCTTCTGAAGTTATTTCCGCTTTGCAGAACAACTTCTTTGTCTCTAATTTCACCGTGCGCAGCGTGCAAGTTGTGGGCCCGCAGGTCGGCGCGCAGCTCCAGAAACAGGCGGGACTGGCCATACTCTACTCGCTGCTGGGAATGCTGGTTTACCTGTGGTTCCGCTTTGAGCTGATTTACGGCGTGGCCGCGGTGGTGGCGGTTTTTCACGATACCTTAATCACCGTTGGCGCTTTCTCCTTGACGAATACGGAGATAAGCCTTACGGTTATTGCCGCCATCCTTACGCTGGTCGGTTACTCCATGAACGACACGATTGTGGTCTTTGACCGCATCCGTGAAAACGTGAAGCTGCTGCGGCGTGAGAGCTTGGCGGAGATTGTTAACAAAAGCATTAACCAGACCCTTAGCCGGACCATTTTGACCTCCGGGCTTACGTTTTTGACCGTGCTTTCTCTGTATTTGTTTGGGGGCGAGGTACTTCGTGGGTTCTCCTTCGCCCTTGTCATAGGAATCTTGATTGGTACCTACTCTTCGATCGCCATCGCCGCACCCATGCTGGTGGCCTATCAGGAGTGGCGCATGAGCCGTTCCGGACGGCGGGTGGCGCCGGTCGCTATCGATTCCGGGCGCAAAGAGAAAGTTCGGGTAAAGGCATAATTGCACCATTTATGGTGCAAATTTATTGTCGTAAGTGACTGTAGCTGCAGGGTTTATTATCTGCAGCTCGGCTTTGTTTTTTCCGGCCTTAGAAGCGAAAAGTTGGGAACCTTGCAGGGTGTATATGGTGTCTAAGTAATTGGTTAGGACTAAATTTAAACAGAGAGCATCTCTGTTGACCCATTCCTGGGAGATTAAGTTATGTTTGAGGACAGCCTGATCGAATCGTCGGGCAGACTGAAGACCAAGCGTGGCTGGACAACATCGATTGCAACCGTTGGCGTGTTTTTTGTGCTTGCAGTCCTTTGCCTGATTCCACTGCTTTATCCGGAAGTGCTACCCAAACAAATAATTGCCACATTCCTGGTGGCTCCACCGCCGCCGCCACCACCGCCGCCACCAATGGAGATCATAAAAGTGGCGAAGATTGAGACCGAGTTGGAAAACGGCGCACTGCGCACCCCTACTAAAATCCCCGAGAAAATCAAGATTGTGAAAGAAGAGGAAGCGCCTCCTGCCGCCACGGCCGGAATTCCCGGCGGTGTGACCGGTGGCGTCCCTGGGGGAGCCATGGGCGGCGTGATTGGCAGCCTGATCGGTGGAACCGGCTCCGTTCCCAAGGTAACGCTAAATCGCGTGCGCGTGTCGGGTGGTGTTATCGAGGGCAACTTGATGCACAAGGTGACGCCCAACTATCCGCCGCTGGCCAAGACGGCGCGTATTCAGGGCACGGTGGTGCTGCACGCCCTCATCAGCAAACAGGGCAATATAGAAAACCTGAGCGTGATCAGCGGGCACCCCATGCTGGTGCAGACAGCGCTGGATGCGGTGAAACAATGGAAGTACAGGCCCTACATCCTGAACGGTGAACCGGTCGAAGTAGAGACGACTGTGACGGTCAACTTCAACCTGACAGGTGGGGCATAGAAATTATGGAGTTCTAGGCAAGAGGGGAAGCCGTGCTGCTCTGATTTTGCATCTATTCTGAGCAGCCTCTTTGCTGCTCGCTCAGCAGCGGCTTTCAGCAACCCAGAGTGTGCCGGCTCCCTGGTTCCCATTAAGAACGGAAGATGGGGAAATCTGGCAAACCTGAGTAGCACAATTCAATTTTTAGTATTTAGAACCGAGGAGGAAAGGACCACAATATGTTTCTCGCTAACGTTGCAAGTTTGCTATTTACCTATACTGCCGCCTTTGGCGCGTGGATCTTCCAGGAGGGCCAGGCCGCCGGCTTTGACAACCCGCTGGGTCTATGGAACTCCATGGGCTGGTTCGCCCGGATCATCGTGATCATTCTGCTTGCCATGTCGGCAATTTCGATTGGCGTGATGCTTGACCGTGCGTTTGCCTTTAGTGCCGCGCGCAAGCAGTCACGCTCGTTCGCCCCGGCTGTGGCTGGTGCGCTGCGCGAAGGCAAGATTGACGAAGCTATCCGCGTGGCCGAGCGTAACAAGAAAAGCCACCTGGCCAAGGTTGTGACCGCCGGGTTGCAGGAGTTCAAGGCGCACACCGAATCTTCGGATATTCCAGGCGAAGAGATTGAAGCTTCCAAGCGCGCCCTGGAGCGGGCCGAAGCCATTGTGCATGCCGAACTGAAGCGCGGCCTGGGTGGATTGGC
>QIAW01000005.1 GCA_003225655.1 Acidobacteriota bacterium | reverse complement strand
CCGCATCGAGAGCCAGGCATGTTGCCCCCGCCCGCGTCATGATCTCGATCGTGGTGACGCCGATCACGGGTACATCGAAGCGCATATCCTGGTTGGGCTTGGCGACCTTCACCACTGTCAGCGCACGACTCAGAGTGGACTCGGTGTTGCCTGAATCTACATACAAGCTGCGCATGATCTCACCAGCGCGCACGATGGCCGCATCCGTGCCTTCCATGGCTTCCACGGCAACGCACGCCGCTTCGGCAATTACCACCGTCTGGCCAATATCGTAGTGCGCCAGGTGACGCTTCGATATTGGCCCGCTCTTTTGCATCGGGTGCGCGGCGGGTGAGCACGCCTGCCTTGGCCAGAAGCGGTTCCAGAAAATCTGTGGATTTCAGCAGCGTAATGCCCTCATCGGCCAGCACCTTGGCCACGGCGCCGATGAGCGAATCTGTATTGCGTGTGCCAAGGGAAAGCAGCAGCTTGGCCAGCCGCCAGTCCGGACGTATGCTGCTGAAAATTTGTTTGTGCTTGACCTGACCGGCCATGATGGCGCGGGTCACGCCCTCGCGCTGAAAAGTTTCAATCAGCTTCGAGAGCTCGCCCAGCGACAGCCAATGCACCGCAGCCGCGCCACGCTGTTCGATCTCAGGAAAAGTTTCTTCCTTGATGGCAGCGACCACAACATCGTTGCCTTGCGCTTTGGCGGCATCCAGGATCAGCAGCGGAAATTTACCGTTGCCCGCAATCAGGCCTAGTTTAGGACGAGCGTTCACCGGAGACAGTGTAAGGCCAGTCAGCTCCAAGCTCCAAGCCCTCAGCTCCAAGGGAGGCTACGGTTTGCGGCAGAAGAGGAAAACAACACCACTGGCCATCTCTTCACTTCTGGCTATTTTTACTTGTGACAAATCAACGTTGATGGCTTTTGCGAGTTGTTGCTGTTTTTCTTCAATCCAAGGTTTTCCGTTACGGTTGGTCTGATGCTGATAGAGAACAAGGATATCCTCCGGCAACAGATGTGACCAGAAACGAGTTACTTCTGGGTCACGGTTGTAAAATGCTTCCTCGAAAACAAAGATTCTTACATCTTTTGAAATGTTCTGGACTGAGCTGATTGTCCTGAAATGCTGAATCACTTCACGGGGTACCTGAAACTTTTCACCATCAATAGAAATTGACGGGAAATCATAGTGGTTCAGAAAGCAAATCTGAACAATGGTATGCAACTTGTGTGCTTTGGCTAGGTGAAGCAGCACAGACCACTTAACGAGATCGCTTTGGTCACCATACCATTTAGCCTTCATAAGCTAATAACCGCATCTTTTGGCTTGCCCCTTGGAGCTGAGAGCTTGGAGCTTTTTTATTTGATCGTTCCACGCTCGGAGCTCTCGATAAAGCGCAGCAGCATGGCCACATCTTCGCCCTGCTCGCCTTCGGAGCGGATTTTTTCCAGCGCCTGCGTGGTATTGAGTTTGGAGTTGAGCAGTGCGCGATACGCCCTTTGAATTTTGGAGATGCGCTCTTTGCTGAAGCCGCGGCGCTCGAGTCCGATGGCGTTGACTCCGTAAGCCCTGGCATCGCGCGCGGCCGAGGTTCTGGAGAAAGGCAGAACATCGCGAGTGATGATGGTTCCCCCGCCAATGTAGGCATGCGCGCCCACGCGTGTGAACTGATGAACAGCCGAGAATGCGCCTATGGTGCCGCAGTCTTCTACGGTCACGTGCCCGGCAAGAGTGGCAGCGTTGGCCATGATCACGTTGTCGCCAACCAGGCAATCGTGGGCGACATGGGTATAGGCCATCAACAGGCAGTGGCTGCCGATGCGCGTCACTCCGCCGCCGCCCGCGGTGCCGCGGTTAATGGTCACATACTCGCGGATGACATTGTGGTCTCCGATCTCCAGCCGCGTTTTTTCGCCTTTGTATTTGAGGTCCTGCGGCTCGAGACCGATGGAGGCGAAGGGAAAGATGCGGTTGTGCGTCCCAATTTTGCAGGGGCCCTGCACGCTGACGTGGGAGATGAGTTCGCAATCTTCTCCCAGCTCCACGTCGTCACCAATGACGCAGAATGGGCCAATGCGGCACGAAGCGGGAACTTTTGCTCTCGCAGCAACGACGGCGGCCGGATGAACATGAATTTTTGTGCTCGGCTCGTCGCTCACCGTAGTTGTTGCCGAGCGCCTCATTGCGCCTCAGCGGGACGGTCCACAACCTGGCAGGTCAGCACGGCCTCGCAGGCCAGCTTGTCGCCCACATAAGCCCCGCAACTGATCTTGCCGGCAGTGCGGCGAAAGGCGAGCACATCCACCTCAATGCGAAGCTGGTCCCCGGGCGTGACCGGCTTGCGGAACTTGGCCCGCTCGATGCCGGTGAAGACCATGATCTTGTTTGCGCGGTCTTCAATTTCCATCAGCAGCAGCAAAGCTCCCGCCTGGGCCATCGCCTCCACCACCAGCACCCCCGGCATGATGGGATATTGCGGGAAGTGTCCTTGAAAAAACGGTTCGTTGATGGTGACATTCTTGATAGCTACGATCCGCTTCTTGCGGTGCAATTCAGTAATGCGGTCCAGCAGCAGGAAAGGGAAGCGGTGGGGAATAATCCGCATGATCTGCTGGATATCCAGCGTCAGCGGAGCGGGAGCAGTGGCCTCCGCGGGCGCGGCAGCTTCGGCTGTGGCAATCGAGTTGGGTGTTTCGTCCATTGCAATTAGATTCGAGGCCAAAATTATAACGTATTCGCCCGCTTCCTTCTGATAGGCTGTGAAACCATGTCCACGTCGGGAAAAGCATCGGGCGTGCGTGAGCTGCTGGCCCGCATCGGGCAGCGCGAGCCTGAGATGGTATTGCTGGTCCAGAAATTCGTGGAAATCGAGTCGCCCACGCACAGCAAAAAGGCCGTAGACTCCCTTGGCCATGCGCTCGCCGAAGAGTTCGCCCGCATGGGCGCCCAAATCACCTTTCATCGGCAGTTGAGGTTTGGCAACCATTTGCAGGCCAGTTTTAAGGCTTCAGACGACGGCAGACCTGCCATCCTTTTGCTCGGACACATGGATACCGTCTGGGACTTAGGCACGCTTCGCTCCATGCCCAGCCGCGTCGCCGATGGCCGCGTCTGGGGTCCGGGCGTACTCGATATGAAAGCCGGCATCGTGCAAATGATCTTTGCCCTGCGCGCCCTGCGCGATACTCACGGCCACCTTCCCGGCAACGTCGACGTGCTGATTGTGACCGACGAAGAGGTCGGCAGCGGGTCATCCAGACCCGTTACCGAATCGCTGGCCAGGAAATCAGACGTAGTCTTCGTGCTCGAACCCTCCCAGGGGCTCGCCGGCGCGCTCAAGACGGCGCGCAAAGGGGTGGGCGACTATACGGTGAAGGTCAGCGGAAAGGCCTCACACGCGGGTGTGGATTTTCGCGCCGGAGCCAGCGCCATCACCGAATTGGCTTACCAGATCGGCGTGATTGAAAAATTTACCAATCTAAAGCGCGGTCTCACCGTCAATCCCGGGGTGATCAGCGGCGGCACCCGCAGCAACGTAGTAGCGGCCGCGGCCGAAGTTGAGGTGGATGTCCGCATCCAGACGCTGGCCGACGGCACGCTGGTGGAAAAGAAATTCCGCAGCCTTAAGCCGCATAATCGCCGCTGCACATTAGAGGTCAGCGGCGGCATCAACCGCCCGCCGCTGGAGCGCAGCCCGCAAATTGCTGCCTGGTTTGGCGTTGCCCGAAAGCTGGCCCAGGAGATGGGATGGAAGCTGCAGGAAGCCTCGACCGGGGGCGGCTCCGACGGGAACTTTACGGCCGCGCTCGGTATTCCAACGCTCGATGGCTTGGGCGGTGTAGGAGAAGGTCCCCATGCGGCCAATGAATCCGTGCTCATCCACGAGCTGCCCCGCCGCTCCGCTCTGCTGGCGGGGTTAATAGCCTCCGTCTGAAACTATTGCTTTTCCGCCGTGTTTCTACTGACGCAAGTGTTACAATAAGAATTCACTGGTGTGATGCTGCTGTGAAAGTGTAGTTTTTCAGCCGCTAGTGTGGAGGATTCATGTTTGGCGGTAAATTAGGACTTCCTGAACTTCTTATAATTCTTGTGATCGCCCTGATCATCTTTGGACCCAGCAAGATTGCCGATATCGGCAAGGGATTGGGAGAGGGCATCCGCAATTTCAAGAGCGGAATGCGTGAAGGCGACCAACAGCCCGGCGAAAAGAAGTAGAAGTTCATTTCCAGAATTGTTTCAGCTTGCCAGCAAGCAAAATGCTGAATCGTTCTGGATTTCTTACAGCTAGGAGCTAGTTTTCCTGCAACATCCTGTAGACCAGCGGTACCGGCAATCCCACCACGTTGAAGTAGCAGCCTACAATCTTCCAGATCCAGCGCGAGGCGATTCCCTGTATGGCATAGGCGCCGGCCTTGTCCATGGGCTCGCCGCTCGAGATGTAATCCCGAATTTCCTCTTCCTCAAGTTGGCACATCCATACCTCGGTGCTCTCGCTGCGCACGTCTTCAAAAACGCTTTCAAGTTTGGAGTTTCGAGTTTCGGATATTTGTGAATTTCGAGCTTCGCGATTGGCAATACTGGTTTCCGATCGCGTCGGCGGATGCGGTTGTGGCGGATGCGATTGTGCCAGCGGATAAATGATACATACTGCGGTAATCACCCAGTGCGATCTTCCCGAGAGCATCCGCAACATGCGCGCGGCATCCGCGGGGTCACGCGGTTTGCCCAGCACTTCAGCGTCAACCACCACGATCGTATCTGCACCGAGAATCCTTTGCTGCGGATTCTGGCGAAACACCGCCCGCGCCTTTTCCAGCGCCAGGCGTTTTGCATAGACCTCAGGCGCCTCGCCCGGCAGCATAGTTTCATCCACATGCGCCGGCTGGACTACACAAGGGATTCCCGCATTGCGCAGTAATTCGCTACGCCGTGGCGAAGCAGAGGCCAGAACCAGAGTTGATTTTTCTTCGATCATCGACTTATCGAAACTATAGCTGTTTTTGAGCAGATGTGAACAGGCTTGAAAAGCCACATCATCGCGGTTTTCCGAATTCTGCCGGCCCGACGCCAGCCCTCAACGATCTTGGACAATGAATGAGGGGGCTTGGCCTTGGGGCTTGGAGCTGCTTTGTTCAAGCATCCAATAAGCCCGCTTCCTTCGTCTCATCAAGGTGACACTTGCAACCCAAACTACACTCTCTACTATGAACGGCGCATCATCGCTGGCCAATGACACCTGCCATTTTCGCGTGTGGGCGCCGGGCGTCCGGCAGATGGGCTTGCGTCTGATCAGGGGCGGCGATCATGTGATGACGCCGGAGCCAGGCGGCTACTTTTCACTCATCGTTCCCGCGCGCGGCGGCGATCGATACTTCTACCTTCCTGAAGGGCACAAGCCGGTTCCCGATCCCGTTTCGCGCCTTTTGCCCGAGGGCGTGCATGGCCCTACTGAGATTGTCGATCCCGAAGATTTCACCTGGTCCGGCGACTTTTGGCGCGGGTTGCCGCTCGCTGATTACATTGTCTACGAGCTGCACGTAGGTACCTTCACGCCGAAAGGAACATTCGACGGCGTGATCGAGCGTCTTGAATATCTCAAATATGATCTCGGCGTCACGGTGATCGAGTTGATGCCGGTGGCAGCGTTTCCCGGGGAGCGCAACTGGGGGTATGACGGCGTCTCGCCCTACGCCGTGCAGGCCAGCTACGGCGGTCCGAGCGGTCTCAAGCGGCTCGTCGATGCCGCCCATCGCATTGGCCTGGGCGTGATTCTCGACGTGGTCTACAACCATCTTGGCCACGAGGGCAATTACCTGCGCGCCTTTGGTCCCTACTTTACCGCGCGCCACCAGACGCCGTGGGGTGAGGCAATCAACTACGACGACCAGGGCAGCGAGGGTGTGCGCCGCTATTTTGTAGAGAATGCGCTCTACTGGATTCGCGAGTACCACCTCGACGGCCTGCGCCTCGATGCCATCCAAACCATTCAAGATGACTCTCAACGCCACATCCTGGCCGAAGTTCAGGGTGAAGTTCAATCCCTTGCCCGTGAGCTCGGCCGCGCCGTTAGTGTAATCGCGGAGACCGATGAAAACGATGCCCGGTTAATACGTCCGGCCACCAGCCGCGGTTACGGACTCGATGCCCAGTGGAGCGACGATTTCCACCACGCCATGCATGCCGCGCTCACCGGCGAGCGCCAGCGTTACTACCAGGATTTCGGCGATCTCAGCCAGATCGTGCGCGCACTCAACGAAGGGTTTGTCTTCCAGGGCGAATTTTTCAGCTATTGGAACAAAACTCGTGGGACCTCTTCGGCCGGCTTACCCATGGAATCGCACGTAATCTGCCTGCAGAACCACGATCAAGTGGGCAATCGCGCCCAGGGCGAGCGTTGGAGTCAACTCGTTCCTATCGGAATGCGCAAAGCGGCTGCGGCCCTCATGATGCTCGCGCCCCACACGCCATTGCTCTTCATGGGCGAAGAATACGACGAGAGCGCCCCGTTTCTCTATTTCACCAGCTACGGCGACCCCGCACTGGCGCACGCCGTCGGCGAAGGCCGCAAGAAGGAATTTGAAGACTTGGCTGGCGCTGATCTCCCCGATCCGCAAGACCCGGCCTCTTTCGAGCGTTCCAAGTTGCGCTGGAACCTCACCGGCGAAGGTAACGAGATGCTGCGCTGGTACCGCGCGCTCATCGACTTGCGCAAACGCTGCGTGTTGCCGGGCGAGAGGACATGCAGAGCAGAACTCATCGACGAGCATTCCATCCTCATGCAGGTGTCGGCGAGGGAGCCGAAAATCCAGGTGCTGGCCGAGTTCGTGCCCTCACAGCGCCAATGGACTCCGGGTAAAAATTGGCGCCTGGCGCTGTGGAATGATGATGCGTGGAATGATGATGAAGGATGCGCCGTCACCGTCTATACGCTCGTCTGATCAGGGCAGTGCAAATTGAATGTGTGGCGCAACGCGGCAAGCCGTAAATAGATGTTTTCAGCCTGTGGTTTGTATCAGGGCACGACTTTAGCGAAGCGGAGTCGTGCCGTCAGCGTCTTTAAAGATTCGGCTTCAGCCCTGCAACCCTGGCCCCTGTGAAAATCGTCGCGGGAGAGAAAGAATTTGACTCATAGTAGTACAGCCGTCCTCGGCAGTTCTCGTGTTTGCAACTTGAAGCTGTTTTAGGATTTTTGCGCACTCGGAACTGGGAACTGAGAACCGGTAACTGCATCAAAAATTCCCAGCGGCTTCTCTTCTACAGTCAGCGCTTCACACTCGCGGTCAAGTCTCTGGTAGTCGACGTGGAATTCTTTCTTGAAGGCGTGATACGACCCCTCATCCTGCCAGATGTCGATGACAATGTAGCTGGCCTCCTGCGACGGGTCGCGCAGCAATGAGGTGCGCTCGTAGCGCGGACTGCGCCGGAAGAGTTGTGCCCATATGCCTTCAGGCCCATAGTCGCGCTCGAACTGTTCAGTTTTTTCCGGCTTGACGCGGAACTGCCAGAGTACATAGATCATGGATGGTATTTTTTATTGTACTGTCATCCTGAGCGAGGCGCTTGCGCCGAGTCGAAGGACCCCGAGAACGTTAGGGTCGCCCATACTATATCAAGGCATTTCCTGAATATTTTTTTGCAGTGAAGATTTCACTCAGCAACCATAAGAAAAAGGCATCCTTTCACTACCATACATGCCTTGCCGCGAGA
>QIAW01000181.1 GCA_003225655.1 Acidobacteriota bacterium | reverse complement strand
GCCGGCAAGCAACGCGCCGTCGGCAAGCGCAGCGTGCAACCTAAAAGCGTCAACCAGAAGCGCTACATTGAAGCCATTGAGAACAACGACATGGTCTTCGGTATCGGCCCGGCAGGCACGGGAAAGACCTACCTCGCGGTGGCGATGGCGGTCTCTGCTCTGGTCGCCAAGCAGGTGAACCGGATCATCCTCGCCCGCCCCGCGGTCGAAGCCGGCGAGCGCCTTGGTTATTTGCCTGGCACCTTGCAGGAAAAAGTTGACCCTTATCTGCGGCCCCTCTACGACGCGCTCTACGATCTGCTCGACGCGGAGAAGGTAGACCGCAATCTGGAAAAGAACGTCATTGAAATTGCTCCCATTGCTTTCATGCGCGGGCGCACGCTCAATGACTCCTTCATCATTCTCGACGAGGCGCAAAACACGACCTCCGAACAGATGAAGATGTTTGTCACCCGCATGGGGTTCAACTCGAAGTGCGTCATCACCGGCGATATCACCCAGATCGATCTGCCCAACACCCGGCGCAGCGGCCTGCTGGAGGTCATGGATGTGCTCAAGAGCGTGAATGGCATTTCCTTTATACACTTCGACGAGAGCGACGTAGTGCGTCATCATCTGGTGCAGCGCATCGTGCGTGCCTATGAGGACCACAAGGTCCGCACCGCGCAAAATCAGTTGTCGCTTTCCCTGGAGTCGCAACCGGCTGAGGCCGATCCTGCTGAGGAGCGCCAACTGGAGAACTAATTTCATCTCAACAGAAGTGGGAGGGCATCGAGCCCTCCCACTTCTGTTTAGGGCTGCGACTATTTAGAAGAGCCATAAAACCTGTGGGCAAGCTCACAGCACAGCCGGCGAGACGCCGGCGCTACTTGGGGAGCGGAGATTTTGGTTGTGCTGGATCCAGAAATGAACGACGCGAAACTGAAGGGAAATCTTGAAGGAGTGTCTGCGCGGGCGCTCGAGCGGTTTGCCGGCCATGCCCGGCGTGCTGCCGGCCTGCGCCGTGAGGTCCATATCCTGATTACTTCCAGCCGGGCGCTTCGCGCGCTGAATCGCCGGTTCCGGAAGAAAGACAAGGTCACCGATGTGCTTTCGTTTCCTGCGGCGTTAGGGGGAGCGCATTGCGGTGACATCGCCATCTCCGCTGAAATTGCCGCCGAGCAGGCGCGTGCCCGGGGACACTCAGTGGCGCAGGAGCTTAAGGTGTTAATGTTGCATGGCATGCTGCACCTCGCCGGCTACGATCACGAGACCGACAACGGAGAAATGGCACGCAAAGAAGAACGCTTGCGGCGGGACTTGGGTCTTTCCGCGGGCCTGATTCAACGGGCAAAGGATGCGAAGAGGCCAACCCGTTTGGGGCCAAACTCGCGCACAAATCACCCATGATAGAGATAGGTATTCCCATTGCGATCGCCGTATTGGTTGGGGTGCTGCTCGTGACCTCATACGTGGAGCGCATGTACGCCGAGATGGGTAAGTTCCTCTCCCGCGAATTTCAGGAGAATGTGGAAATCTACGAACACCGGGTTGAGCCGCGGCTGGGGTTGAGCCGGCAAAAGATCTCGACCTCCTTCTCCCTCTTGACCCAGTTAACGACCGCCGCCCTGGGCATTGTTTCTGCTTATGCCGTGTTGCATGATACCGAGTCACATCCGCGGGAGATGCTGACCGCGGGGATCGGATTGGTCCTGATCATCGTGATCTTTAACCGGTTGCTGCCGTTCATCTTGTTTACGCGTACCAAGGGCGAGTGGCTGGTTCCGCTGACCTGGCTTTTGCGCCTGCTCATCTATCTCGCACTGATCATTACCATTCCGCTGGGATTTGGAGAGTCGGTAGCGGCGCTCTCTCGCGAGCAGACAGTCGAAAAACGGGAGGATTCCTCGGAGGCCGTGGAAGCGCTGATAGAAGCGGGGCAGGAAGAGGGCATCCTGGAGGAAGGCGACCGCGCCCTCATTCAGTCCGTAGTCGAGTTCGGCGACAAAACGGTGCGCGAAGTCATGACCCCGCGGCCAGAAATCACCGCCGTTCCGGTTGAGGCGACTGTGGAGCAGTTCACCGAGCTGCTGCGTACAAAGCCTTATTCGCGGGTGCCCGCGTATGAAGGCACGATTGATAAGATCAAAGGCATTGTCTTTACCCACGATGTGCTGCAGATTACCGATTCTGAAGCCCATACCCGCCCCGTGGGTGAGTTGATGAAACCGGCGCACTTTGTGCCCGAGTCGCAGCGGGTCACCACTTTGCTGCGCGAGATGCAGAGTGGGAACATCCACATGGCCATCGTGGTTGACGAATACGGCGGCGTGGCCGGCATAGTTTCTACCGAAGACTTGCTGGAGCAGATTGTCGGCGAAATCCGCGACGAGCATGAAGAGAAGAGCGAGGTGGTGCGCGAAAGTGAAACCTCCTACGTCGTGCCTGGCAACATGGATGTTGACCGGCTGGAAGAGCTGTTTCACGTGCGGCCCGAGGGCCATGAGGCCACAACCGTGGCCGGCCTTATCAGCGAAGCCCTGGGACGCATTCCCAATCAAGGCGAGATCGTGGAGCAGGACGGGCTGCGCTTTGAAATTCTGCAATCCACCGATCGCCGCATCGAGCGGCTGCGCATCAGTTCGCATCCTACCTCGCAGCCCGAAAAGTTGAGGGCCTGAGCCATGGCATTTCGCTCCGGTTTTGTCTGCATCCTTGGCCGCCCTAACGCGGGTAAATCGACGCTGTTGAACGCGCTGGTAGGCGAAAAAGTTTCTATCGTCACCCACAAACCGCAGACCACGCGTAACCGCATCCTGGGTATGGTCAACGTGGCCGCCAGGAAAGGCCGGCCCGCCGGGCAGATCGTCTTCGTGGATACCCCCGGCATTCATAAACCTGACTCTTCGCTCAACCGCAAGATGATGCAGGAAATCAGGACCGCGCTGGAAGGCTGTGACCTGCTGTTGCTGCTGGTCGATGCCACGCAAAAATTCGGCGCCGGCGATCAGTTCGCGCTCAATATGGTGCAGCAAACCGGCCTCAGTACATTCCTGGTTCTCAATAAAATTGACCAGGTGGAAAAAAGCAAACTGCTGCCCATCATCGCCAGCTACTCCGGGCTGCACAAATTCGCCGAGGTCATCCCGATTTCTGCTCTCAAGAAAGAGGGGCTCGACCTGCTGGTGGAAAAAGTCATACGCGCTCTGCCTGAGGGCCCGCGTTATTTCCCTCAAGATCAGCTCACCGATCAGCCCGAGCGTTTTTTGGTGGCCGAACTGGTGCGCGAGAAGATCTTGCAGCTTACCGGTGAAGAGGTCCCCTATGCCTGCACTGTGGTGGTAGAGCAGTTCGAAGAAAAATCGAATGTTACCCGCATCGCGGCCACGATTTTCTGCGAGCGCGAAGGACAGAAGGGCATCGTCATCGGCAAAGGCGGCCAGATGCTGAAAAAAATCGGCAGCGCCGCCCGTTTCGAAATCGAAAAAAGACTGGGGACCAAGGTATTTCTCGAATTGTTCGTCAAGGTGCGCCCCGGCTGGCGTGATTCGCGCGAGTTTGTCGAGGGCCTCGACTGGCGCCGGCAACTGGAAGACCTGACCAGCAAAGAACGGGAATGATCGCGGGTGGCCATACTTGACGTTCCTGGCCCGCGCAATATTCCAATCACCTTCATGTATACTTGTTTGTCTTTCGCTCTGGCCGAACATTACCGGAGGTTTCGAATATGTCTTTCGATCTGCGGCAATCTTCCCGAGGGCTGATTGCCTGTGTTTTGGCTGCATTGTTTGCTCTTCCTTCCAGCCTTCTGGCTGACTCTCACGTGGTAAATCCTGCGGAACTCCAGGACCAGATGGTGGCAGCGAGCCAGGTGCGGCAGCACAACCTGGAGACCGTAAAGCAGTTCCTCTCGACTCCCACCGCGGAAAAAGCCATGCAGTCGGCCCACATTGATTCCCGGCAGGTGAGAACCGCGGTTTCCACATTGAACGATCAGGAACTGGCGCAGATCGCTGCCCGGGCCGGCAAGGCCCAGGCAGATTTCGCTGCCGGTACGCTCAGTGACCGCGATTTGATCCTGATCATCCTGGCGGTTGTGGCGCTGGTTCTCATCATTATCGCTGTCCGCTAGATGAGGTTCGTGCTTCGCAGCGCGCCCAAGAGGCTCCTCGCATCTCTGTGTCTCTGCGGCGTGCTGCTGGCCGCCGCGCCTGCCGGGCTTTGGCTTGATGTCCCGTTCATACAGCAGGAAAAGGAAGGCTGTGGCGCGGCCAGCGCTGCCATGGTCATGCAGTACTGGCTCAAACAGCAGGCGAAGCCGGCAAGCACGGATGCGGACGCCAGGCAGATCCAGCGTGCTCTCTATTCACATCCGGGCCACGGAATCTATGCTTCCGATCTGGAAAATTATCTTCAGCAGCATGGCTTCCGCATCTTTGTGTTCAACGGGACTTGGGACGATTTGAAGCAGCATCTGGAAAAAGGCCGCCCGCTGATAGCCGCGCTGAAGCCCGCGAGTGGGAACGTGCCGCTGCACTTTGTTGTCGTGGTCGGGCTCGATTCGGAGCAGAATTCCGAGCCGGATATCGTGCTGCTGAATGATCCCGCCCAGCGGAAGCTGCTGAAGCAGGCGCGCTCCACGTTCGAAAAACAATGGAGCGCCACCGGCAGATGGCTTCTGCTCGCACTGCCTCAATCTGAATCCCAACCCCAGTCAGCGCCTCAGCCCGAGGCCCAGGCAGAGTCAAAATCCCGATGATCCCGCGCGCGGCCGCTCTGCTTTTGATTGCCAGTTCTCTTCTTCAGGCCGGGGAGAAGCAGGCCGGCGAGAAGCCTGCTGCACCACGAGGCCAAGTCCAACAGAACAGCGATACCCCCACAACACAGCAGCTCTTCGCGCAAGAGCACTGGCAGCAAGTCGTGCAGTCGGTGGAGTCGAACTCGCAGCGTTCCCCAGATCTCAACTATTACTACGGAGTCGCCCTGGCCCATCTCGCGCGTTGGGATGACGCCCGCCAGGCATTGCTCACAGGCAGCCGCGAGCGGATTGACGACAAGCGCTTTCCCCTCGAGTTGGCGGGGGTAGCCTTCAAACAGAAGGACTACGGGCAAGCTGCGTTTTATCTGCGGCGGGCGCTGCGGCTTGATCCTCGCGATTCCTACGCCAACGATTTTCTGGCCACCACGTATTTTCTCCAGGGCAACTACGAGGCGGCGTTGCAATACTGGAACCGCGCGGGCAAGCCGGAGATCGACGATGTTCGCGTGGAGCCGCAGCCACGCGTAAACCCTGTGTTGCTCGATCACGCCTTTGCCTTCTCGCCTGCGAGCACACTGCATCTGGATGACCTGCTTGCGACTCAGGCCCGTCTGGATGGCCTGGGAATATTTCCCCTCCGCCGCTTCGATCTCAAGGCCCGCCCCGACGGCAAGTTTGACGCGGTGTTTCACGCGGTGGAGCGCAACGGATGGGGCAACAGCAAACTCGAAGCTCTGCTGCGGCTTTTTCGCGGACTCCCGTATCAGGAAATTCATCCCGAGTACTACAACCTTGGGGGCAACGCTATCAACATAATTTCGCTTCTGCGCTGGGACGCGCAGAAGCGCCGCGTGTCCTCGGAGCTCTCCGGTCCATTTGCACAGGACCCAACGTGGCGCTACCGCCTGGGCGTGGATTTGCGCAATGAGAACTGGGAGCTGCGGAATTCCTTCACCGGGCCCGCGCCCGTTGCCGCCGCGCTGAACCTGCGCCGTGAAGAATTACGCGCCGATGTCACCCGCTTTGCGGGGCCGCGCCTGCGCTGGTCCGCGGGTGGAGAGCTATCGCATCGCGATTACCGCAATGTCTTTTCAGCGACTACCCTGACTCCGCAGTTGCTGGCCAAAGGCTATGAGCTGAAGCAGTCCTCGCAAGTCAATTACGAGTTGTTGCGAGTGCCCGAGAACCGCTTCACCCTGACCAGCGGCCTCTCTCTCGAGGGCGGCCGCATCTGGTCCCGGTCGGTGCAGTCGTTTGCCAAGCTGCAGGGGTCACTGGACTCGCATTGGTTTCCTCGCGCCAGGGATGACGACTACGAAACCCGCTGGCGCATTCGCGCCGGCAAAACGGTTGGCCAGATTCCCTTTGACGAGCTCTTCATGCTGGGCCTGGAGCGCGACAACGATCTGCCGCTGCGCGCGCATATCGGCACGCGCGACGGACGCAAGGGCAGCGCCCCCCTGGGCCGCAATTACGTGCTCTCCAATTTTGAAAGCGATAAGAAGGTCTACAGCAACGGTCTGTTCAGTTTCAAACTCGGTCCGTTTGTGGATGCGGGCAGAATCACAGACACCTCCGCCGCCCTCGGCTCGAGACGCTGGCTCCTGGATGCAGGTGTGCAGGCCAAGATCTCAGTGCTGGGCGTGGGAGTCGTTCTTTCCTACGGAAGAGACCTGCACACCGGGCACGGGGCATTTTATAGCAGTGTGGCGCCGTAATTTGCCGGCACGGCCCGGTCTGTACCCCCAAGAATAGTTACTCCCCCACCCCCTTGCGTAACTAGGGTCACCAGATTAAGTGGTTAGCAGTCAATCACATACAGCCAGAAATGAGGGCCTTGCTGGAGTAGTGGTGGGCGGCTCCAAGGTTTTTCTGCAGGCTCAAGGCATAGGCTGAATTTTCAAAGAACAAACTAACACCGGCATTCTGAATGCGGTCAGGACAATGATGGCCTACAGTTGAGAGAAATTAGCGAAGTGATATCACTTCTAAAGAATCTGACCGCGGATAAAACGGATCACGCGAATTTACCAAGAGAGCTGGTTGTGAGGTCCTTTTGGGTGGTAAATCTGATGACATGTTTTCACGTAGCTGGATGCAGTAGTTGTGAAAATGCCGTAGTCTGAATAGGCCGTTACATTGCTTCACCACAAATCCAATGACACTGCGTACAACTATCAATGTGCTCTGGGGCTGCCTCGTCGCTGTACTCGTTGCCATTCTGTATCTACAGAAAGATGAGTATGAATTACCCAGTGGCTGGCTCGAAATCTTCGCGGCGCTCGCGATCGGATCTCTGATCCTTTTTCTCGCACGCATGCTGGCTCGCTGGCTTATTCTGGCGCCGGCGCTTGCCGGGTACAGAAGAGCAAGCGCGGCTGGTGACTGGGTAAGGGCAGATCGATTGTGTTCGCGACTGGAGCTGTACTTCCGAGATTCTTCTCCGACAT
>QIAW01000179.1:8387-12301 GCA_003225655.1 Acidobacteriota bacterium | reverse complement strand
CGGTCGCAATGAACTTGGCGCGTGAGCCCGGGAACACCTGGTTGATATCCTCCTTGCTCAACAGGTGAATGCCACGGCTGCCTACGTAGGCCACTTCGATCTTTGTGTTTTTAAACAGCTCCTGCTCCGCCGTAAGGTTCCATTGCCAGGTATTCATCAAGTTGCTGGAGGTTGAAAACGCCCGGCTGGAGACGCCGGAACTGGGGCTCAAACCTGCAGGTGCCACATCGAGAGTACGGGTGCCATTGATGGCGCTGTTGAAGGGCGGATCGATTCCGCCGAAGTCGTCGTTGTAGAGACGGTCGCGCTGGAAGAACTGCCCGATGCCGCCGCGCAGCACCGACTTCTGCTTGCCGGTGATGTCCCATGCGAAGCCCAGGCGCGGCGCAATGGCGTGGTTGTTCTGGTCGATCAAGGCGTTATTGCTGAACGCCTTGCCGCCCAGGAAGCCCGCAGCTTTGCAGGCATTGGCATTGTCTTTCGGTAGTGCTACACCGTTGCAGGGATCACTGCCCAGAGTGGGGTTGAAAAATTGAGGAATAAAGATCGACAGCTTGTTGGAAGCAAACACTCGCCGGCATAAAATTCAAGGTCGTGCCAGCGAATATCCTTGAGCAATCGGCTCGGGGCCTCGTCCCATGAGAACTGCGTGTTCGCGTTAATTAAGTTGGCAAATCCGTTGCCGACGTCGGGAGCCGGTCCGCTGAACTCGCCCATCTCATTGCCGTTCTGGTTCTGCTCGTCTTTGGCGTTCGTGCTGAAGAGCACGCCCGCCTTCAGGGTATGGGTGCCCACAATCTTTGAATAATCGTCTTTCCAGACATACAAATCCTGGCGGTTAAAGAATGGCGTCTGCAACCATATCGCTCCCGCAACTCCACTTCCCCAGAAGGTAGGAGGCGGTAGATTGGCAATGTTCTTGCCAGGTCCAGCTTGCTGAACTGCCTGTTGAATCTGGGCCACGATTCCGGGTTGGGCCCCACCTAGAGTTTCAGTAATTCGGTTGGCCGACCAGGAGAACTGGAAATCATTCACGGAATTCGAGCCGATAGTTGTGGTCAACCTCGCTACGGCCGATTTACCCGGCTGCTCCCAATTCGCCCCGATATTGGTGAAGTTATGCGGCGAAGCCCCCCAGCCGAAGCTGCTCTGCCACGGGTTTGACCATGCGTCCTTCTTCCCGCCAGGGCTCGAGCGCCGAGGGCGCCGCAAAGAAATTGTAGGTGCTGTTGATCAGGCAAGGGTCATTCAGGTTGGCGTTGGCGTCGTTATATGCCTGAATAAATGCTTTGCCGGCCGGACTCAGAGAAGTTACAACCCCACCGACCACTCCAGCTCCAGCAGGGGCAGCGACTAGGCCGCCGCGCCCCGTGCACGGCAGAAGGGCCCTGAAGTCGCCCGCTTTCATCGCCGCGGTGGGCGCAATTCCGGTGCGCACGTGGGCGCGTATCTCGTGGTTCCATTCTTCAGACCAGAAGAAGAAGATCTTGTCTTTCTTGATAGGCCCGCCAATGGTATAGCCGTAGTCATTGCGGCGCAGCTTCGTTTTGTTGCATTTCGCGTTCAGCGCCAAGTCCGTATTTGGACACACGGTCGGCTTGTTCTGCGCGGCGAGAAAGTCCCAGGCATCCAGCTTGTCGTTGCGTCCAGAATAAAACGCGCTGCCGTGAAACTGGGAATTCCGAGATGGCGTCAATCGATGGATACACCAAAATGGTGTTGTTTGAACCCACGTCGTTGTTGTTGGCGCCATCCACGCTCCAAAGGTTGTTGTTGCCGCCGCCGCCGCTCACCCCCATCTGCACTCCGCCTTCAAGGCCTTTGGGCTTGGAGTCGAAGCCATCCACCGGGGCCACGCCCGGCATCAGTGTGGTCAATTGAATAAAGTTACGCCCGTTGAGCGGCAGGTCGCGCACCTGCTGACCCAGCACGGTATTGCTGGCGTCGCTGGTCTGCGTCTCGACCGTGATCGCATTGGCCTCGACCGTCATCGATTCGCTCGCCTGGCCCGGAGGCAACTCCGTCCTGAGCTCGCGGGTATCGCCCACGTGCAGCTCCAGGTTTTTCTGCACGACTTCCTTGAAGCCTGCCTTGTTCACCTTGACCGAGTAGACACCCGGATCCAGCTCCGGGACCGAGTACTGTCCCTCGGGATTGGTCTTGGTGCTCCGGCTAGTTCCGGTGGCCTGGTTGGTGACCGTGATGGCAGCGTCGGAAACCACCGCGTTGGTGCTGTCAACGACGGTTCCGGTCAGGGTGCTGGTGATCTTTTGGGCATACGCTGTTGTGCACAGCGCCAGCAGCATTCCAAATAAAAGCGTGAACGCAAGACGAAAGCGGGTCATAAACATCCTCCAGTTAGTTGCAAATGGAACCAGTTAGAAATGGAACGTGAACAAATCAATTAACGTAAATGGCTCAGCTACGAAAACATCACTTTGCAGGCGATCTTAACTCTCTGCGGAGTGTTAACCGTCTGTAAAGGCTTTGTTTTTACGCCTGCATTCTCTTCTGGAAAGTTCGTCAAGTCAAGACCTTTTTGCTATATAGCATTAATATTCCAATCTGAACCTTGGCTCATTTTGGTTCATAAAACGCCTCATATTTAGGTTTTTCCTGCTATATAGCATAGATGAAATATCCCATATCTGAAATTGTGTCTATTGGCACCAAATTAAAAAAAAGCTTGCATCTGAGATAGTGTTGTAGTTAACTATAACACTAGATTCCAGGCGTGCGCTTTGGCGTCGCCATGCGTCATGAATGAGGCGCAGTGGTCGATCAGAGTGATTGCTCGCAACTGAGGTACGCCAGCAAATCACCCTGACCTGAGAACAAAAGAAGAAATGAACTCTTAAGGAGAATGAAACATGAAATCCCTTCGTTTTATGCTGTCCGTTGTTCTGGTGTCGCTCTCTACCGTGGCTTTTGCGCAGTCTGACGCGCAAAAGTCTTTCGACAAATTGAAAACCCTGGCGGGTTCGTGGGAGGGCCACGTGGCAACCCTTCCGCAGGAACCCGCCATAGAAGGCAAGCTCATGCAGGTATCCTTTCGCGTGACTTCCATGGGTCACACGCTCATGCATGAGATGACGGGAGCTGGACGACCCGACGATCCGATCACTATGCTTTATCTGGACGGGGACCGTTTGCTCCTGACGCATTATTGCGACGCAGGGAATCGGCCTCGCATGGCGGGCAAGATCTCGCCGGACGGCAAGACGGTGGAATTCGATTTCCTCGATGTCGCCGGCAGCATGCAGTACGGACACATGCACCATGCAGTGTTCACGTTCCTGGACGCGAACCATCACATCGAGGACTGGACTTACATGCTCCCAGGGGACAAGCCAATGCACGCGCACTTCGACCTTCAGCGGAAATGACGGCGAGGGTATCTCTCGAAAGGGCTATCTGGAAAACAGGATGGACCGTGAGTGGAACGACAGTCAGCCGATTTACCGCCAGCTTCGGGACCGGGTCGTCGCGATGATACTCGACGGGGTTCTCAAGGAAGGCGATCCACTGCCCTCGGTGCGCACGGTCGCGGCCGAATATCGGGTCAATCCGCTCACGGTTCTGAAGGGCTATCAACAACTGGTGGATGAGGAGCTTGTCGAGAAGAGGCGGGGGCTCGGCATGTTCATTAAGGCCGGAGTGCGCAATCTGCTGCTGCAGGGCGAACGCCAGAAATTCCTTGCGGAAGAATGGCCCAGGATCCACGCGACCATGCTGCGGCTCGGTCTGACACCGGAAGAACTGTTAGAGGCCGGCGCACCCCGCCGGTCGAGGACGAAAGCCAAACCGGAGGAGCACTGAAGCGATGGCATGCATAGAAGCACGCGGTCTCCGTAAATCGTTCGCAACAACGATCGCGCTGGACGGCGTCAATTTGCGCGTCGAAGAGGGTCGCA
>QIAW01000179.1:7723-8300 GCA_003225655.1 Acidobacteriota bacterium | reverse complement strand
GGAGCGCGATCAACTCATGCGCGATGTCTGCTTCATTGCCGATGTCGCCGTGCTGCCGCGCTGGATCAGGGTGTCGCAGGTACTCGATTATGTGGCCGGCGTGCATCCGCGATTTGATCGCGCCAAGGCAGAAGGTTTTCTTGCCAAGACCACGATCAGGAGCGCCAGCAAGGTCAGGGAATTGTCGAAGGGCATGGTCACTCAACTGCACCTCGCTCTCGTCATGGCCATCGACGCGAGATTGCTGGTGCTGGACGAGCCGACGTTGGGCCTCGACATCCTCTATCGCAAGCAGTTCTACGACTCCCTGCTGAACGACTACTTCGATCGCAACCGCACCATCGTGGTGGCGACACACCAGGTGGACGAGATCCAGCACGTCCTCACCGACGTCATATTCATCGACCGCGGCCGCATCATATTCGAGCGCAGCATGGAAGAGTTGGAGTCGCGCTATCTGGAAGTGATGGTGAATCCAGAACGTCTTGCGGCAGCACGGGCGCTCAAGCCGATGCACGAGCGCCAGGTGATTGGCCGCAGCATCCTGCTGTTCGATGGTATTGATCGTCAGCAACTT
>QIAW01000179.1:7087-7682 GCA_003225655.1 Acidobacteriota bacterium | reverse complement strand
GGGCCATCAGACCGTCCAAGCACAAGGAGAAGTTCGATGACGACTCAATCGAACCCCATTCACGATTCTCATCCCGAATCACGGGCAACGGCGCCCGGCGCCATCTCAGAAGCCCAGCGCATGTACTGGTCGTTGCGGCGCGAATTGTGGGAGAACCGTTCCATCTATCTCGCGCCGCTGATCGCCGCGGCGGTCCTCCTGATTGGCTTTCTGATCAGCCAGATTGCCCTGCCGCATCACCAGATACGTACCGTGTTAGCACTTGACCCGGCGAAGCAGCGCGCCGCGATCGAGGAGCCGTACACCATCGCTGCCGGCCTGATCATGGGGACCGCTTTCATTGTCGGAATCTTCTATTCTCTGGACGCGCTGTACGGCGAGCGCCGGGATCGCAGCATCCTGTTCTGGAAGTCGCTGCCGGTTTCTGACCTCACCACCGTGCTCGCGAAGCTCACGGTTCCCCTTTTCGTTCTGCCGTTGCTCTCTTTCGCGATCACTGTTGTGACGCAGCTCATCATGCTGCTCGTGAGCAGTGCAATCTTGCTCGGGAGCGGCCTGAAGATTGCGACCCTATGGACACAAGTCTCGTTTGTCC
>QIAW01000179.1:6139-7076 GCA_003225655.1 Acidobacteriota bacterium | reverse complement strand
CACCTTCTCACCGTTCACGGCCTCTGGTATGCGCCCATCTATGGCTGGCTGCTGCTGGTTTCAGCCGGGGCGCCGCGTGCGCCATTTCTATGCGCCTTCTTACCGCCGTTCGTGATCTACCTGGTCGAGAAAATCGCGTTCAACACCTCACATTTTCTTGCCATGTTGGAGTACCGCTTGGCGGGGCCGGAGGCTTCCGGCTCCATGATGCAGGGTAGGGACCTGATCGATCAGTTGGCAGCACTCACTCCGTGGGGATTTTTCAGCACGCCGGGTCTGTGGACTGGACTGCTATTGACCGCGGCCTTCCTCGCCGCAGCGGCCCGGATGCGCCGTTACCGAGGACCCATCTGATTCGCATACAGCTTTGATTTCAATCGCTCGCCAAGGAGAAACGACTATGAGCACAGCAGGAACAACAACGGAACGGATCGCATCGGGGTCCCCAAACCAGGCTGGTTTTGCGCGGGTTGGGGTGAGAGAAGCCTTGCCGCATGCTAAAGCGAGGATTGCCGGTATCTTCTATTTACTCACCTTCGTGACGGGAATCTTCGCGATGTTGGTTCGCAACAGGTTGGGTTTCGCAGCCGGGCTCATAGCAGCGGCGTGTTATATCGCGGTGACTCTGCTCTTTTATTTCCTGTTCAAACCGGTGAATCGGAGTCTGTCTTTACTCGCGGCGTGCATCAGCCTGGCGGGCTGCCTCATTATACCTCTTGGTCTTTTGGTTCACGCTTTCTCGCATATCAATGCCCTGGTATTTTTTGGATTTTATTGTCTTCTGATCGGCTATCTCATCTTCAAATCGACCTTCCTGCCTCGAATTCTGGGTGTGCTGATGGCCTTTGCCGGTTTGGGTTGGCTAACCTTTCTGTCGCCGTCGCTCGCAAACTATCTGTCTCCCTACAACCTATTCCCCGGCTTTCTGGGCGAAGGA
>QIAW01000179.1:0-6116 GCA_003225655.1 Acidobacteriota bacterium | reverse complement strand
CTCGTAGTGGGCGTGAACGTTTCGAAATGGGAAGAAAAAGCAAGCGCTTGGCGAGTTAGCAGCCCATAGCGCCCGCATGAACAATCCGCCTTATCTGTTCGTATATGACCAAGATAAGCAAATCTGCAAGCAGCAAATTTAATTCGATGTTCAGGAGGACAGATGGAACCCGTTATTAGTCTTAACAGCTCAGCCATTCAATGTACTTCGCTCTCATCCAGTGCTCCAATCTGGCAGGACGTGCTGGCACAGGCGATCACCGGCGAACTGCTCGCCGCGATGAACTACACCTCTTTATCAGAGATATGTGACGACCCTGAAGAAGTAGCCGATGCCCTGGAGCATGCGGCGGGTGAACGGGGGCACGCTGCCGCGTTCGCCGCCGAGGGCCGCAAGATTGGAGTGGAGGTCTCCAGTAACGTTGAGGGAATGCATTGGAAGCGGCTTCGCGAGGCATTCATGCACTGCATCGCAGAGCGTGATTTTATTGGCTGCCTGATCGTCCAGGAGATCATGCTGGAATCATTCGCCGTGGCAAGCTATGCGCGCGTCGCGAAGGTCGGGCCGGGAAGTCTTGGCAAGACCTTTGCCCGTATCGCAGCCGAGGAAGAAGAGCACGTAGATCATGCAATGGCAATTCTCAGAGCGGAGCGGGCCCAGGACGTGCAGCGTTTCGACGAGAAGGTGCACCGGCTGCATCTTGATGTGATGACCACCCTGGCGAAGATGCTGGCGAAGGAATGTAAGGACGGACATTGCGAAGTGTGCCACGGCAACTGCGTGAAACCGTCACTGTTCGAGGTCAGCTTGTCTGCAGCCGCACTTCGCGGAGCGTCGCTGGAACAGTATCTGAAGACGCTCGATATGCTGGGACTGCCCGGGGAGGTAACACTCGCATGGGTGGCGCAGTTGCCAGTGTAGCTGGACGAGGGCAGACGATAGAGCAGGTCGATTTCGCCCTGGTAGGGCACCAGGAGAGTTGGAAAGCGGTTGCAGACGTCCTCGCTGTCCTGCGCGGACCGAAGCATGCGCCTCTGCCGGACGATGAGATCAAGGACATTCTTCCATGGATTCCGCCTAGAGCTGTCTGCCACGTCGAGGTCAGATCGGTCGTTAATGCAAAGACCGGGGGCGCGAAGGCGCGCGGCCTCTACATCGATTCTTTCATTCCTCCCGACCGCCTGGAAGCCGCTTACGTGCGTGAGAACCTCGCCCGGGTCCGAGGGGCAGCCGCCTGTGCGATCAAGGCGGGGGCGAAGATCGCCAGCCTCGGCGGATTCAGCTCCATTCTGATCGAGGGCAACTTCGATCAGCTTCCGGAAAGGCACAATACGGTCTTCACGACGGGTAATACGTTGACCGTTGGTTTCATCGTTCAAGGCGTCAAGAAGATGTGCGCGCTGGAAGATCGAAACATCGGAAGAGCAACGCTGCTCATTGTTGGTGCAACAGGTGATGTGGGTTCCGGCTGCGCCCGTTGTTTGGCGCCTATCGTGAAGCGTGTGCTGCTTAGCGCACGCAACCTGGAGCGGCTACGCAGGCTGGCAGCGGAGCTCGAAGCCGATGGAGTTCAGGTGGAGGTCGCGACCGATCTCCGGCAATTCTCGGTAGAGGCCGACATCGTGATTTGCGCGGCGAGTCTTGCATCTTCTTCGCTTCTGTTGGGTCGGGTCGCACCCCATGCAATCGTCTGCGATGCCGGCTACCCGAAGAACCTGTCACCAAGCGCGGAGATGCCTGGCGCCCGCATCTTCTACGGAGGCCTGGGACAGATCACCGGCGGATTGAGCTTTGCGCCGGATTTTCATGGGATTCTGAATCGGCATCCGTTTCCCGATGTGGTCCATGGATGTCTGCTCGAAGGCATGGCTCTCGCCCTGGAGGGCCGGTTTGAACCCTTCTCTCAAGGAAGAGGGTTCATCACTCAGGAGCGGGTCGAGGAGATTGTGGCAGTTGCTACAAAGCACGGGATCTATCTCGCACCGCTTTACAACGCCGATGGACCAGTGGAGGACAAAATAGATTGCCAGACAGAATGGGTTGAGGGGATGAGTGGAGAGGCAAAGGCGCCGCTTGGAGCGATGCTATGACACAGATTGAAATGGAAGGCAGTTCGCGGGCCGATGTGATTCGCACGCAGTCTTGATTCAATCGCTCGCATCAGGGAGAAACAAGTATGAGTACAGATGTAATGAAGGAACGGATCACAGAGACGTCGCCGCGTCTCAAAGCCAGGATTACCGGTGTGTTTTACCTCCTCACCCTACTGACGGGAGTATTCGCCCAAGGCTTCGTTAGCGAGAGGCTTATTGTAATTGGCGACGCCGCGGCTACGGCGACCAACATCCTGACGCACAAATCTTTGTTTCAGTTGGGGTTCACGGTCTACCTCATCGAAATGGCCTGCCAGATCGCTATCACCGCTCTCTTTTATGATTTGCTTAAGCCGGTGAGCAGGAGCGTCTCATTGGTTGCGGCGTTCCTGGGCCTCGCCGGTTGTGTCATCAAGACCGTTAGCCGCCTCTTTTATATCGCTCCCTTGTTCGTCCTGGGAGGCGCGCACTACTTGAGTGTATTTAACGTGGAACAGTTGCAGGCGCTGGCGCTCCTCTTCCTCAAGGTGAATGACCAGGGCGCAGGGATCGCCTTGGCATTTTTCGGGTTCTACGCACTCCTGACAGGCTACCTCATCTTCAGGTCCACCTTCCTGCCTCGAATCTTGGGCGTGTTGTCGGTATTTGGAGGTTTAGGTTGGCTGACTTTCCTATATCCGCCGCTCGGACACCGTCTGTTCCCCTACCTTGCAGCCTTCGGCCTCCTAGGGGCAGCATCGCTGATCCTATGGCTCCTCGTGTTCGGCGTGAATGAACAACGATGGAAGGAGCAGGCCAGGTGCGAATAACTTTCTAACCATCAGGCGAGCTGCCGCCCGGAGCGATGCTATGACACAGATCGAAATGAAAGACAGTTCGACGGAAAGAACGCAACGCATTTACGCGAGAGTTGCAGGCTTTCTGTTCCTATGGCTGATCATTACCGGGTTAACTGGTCTACTCACCAGCTCCCATATCGTTGGCTCTGGAACGTTCGCCGAAACAGCGAAGAGAGTTTTAGCGTCGGAACACTTATATCGGCTCGCGCTCTGCTTTGAGCTGATTGAGACCTTGAGCGCAGCCCTACTTGCCTTCGCTCTCTATGAAACGCTCAAGCCGGTCGATAAGCTTCTGGCTCAGTTCGCAATGTATTGCAGGTTGGGAGAATCATTTATTGGCGGCGCGTCGATGATCTTCAGTTTTTTTCAGCTTGGTCTTTATAGCTCTCAGTCGATTGGGGCATTGGGAACCGATCAGTCACGGGCTTTAGTGGGTGCGACGCACATTGCGGATTCCGCTTCGGTCAACGTCTGCGCGATATTTTTCAGTATCGGCTCCATCCTCTTTTTTTACCTGTTTTTCAAATCGTGGTATATCCCCGAGATCCTGTCGGCGTTCGGCGTGTTTGCCTCGGTCGTGGTGACAGTCATCTGTTTTGCCGGTCTGATCTTTCCTGAGTACGCAGCGACGCTCCAATACGGTTGGGCGCCGATGGCCATCGCCGAAGTCACAACCGGTTTCTGGCTGATGTTTGGGGCAAAGATCCCAGCCCGTAGTGATCAGCAGTCCGTCCGACCGGCGGTTATCCGCGCTTAGGCAGCGGTTCGCGGTGAACAATCGAAATGACACTCTGCACGAAAGCGACCGTTTCAATGCAGCAAGTCATAGATATAGATGATGTCGCGCCACCGAGAAGGGACGCCACGTAACTTAAGGAGGGAAAATGTCATTCTCGCCCGTATTAGTTTTTCATATTAGCGCTGGGACCTTGGGGTTGGTCTCTGGCGCCGCAGCAATGTCTTTTCGCAAAGGCTCCCGCCGGCATCGCATGGCGGGAAACGTATTTGTAATCTCCATGCTCAGCATGGCCGCGGCGGCGGTGTACCTGGCGTTCATGAAGCAGCAAATCAGCAATGTTTTCGGCGGCATTCTAACGTTGTATTTGGTGACAACGGCATGGGTAACCGCCAGGCGCCGAGACGGCGAAACGGGCATCTTCGATTGGGGTGCGCTTCTGGTTGCATTGGCGATCGGAGCTGCCATCATGACCTATGGGTTAGAAAAGGCGAATCACCGGGTGGGGTTAAAAGATGGAGTTCCCGTAGGAATGTACTTCTTCCTTGGTTCTGTGGCTCTGCTTTCTGCCGTGGGAGACGTTCGCATGCTCGTGCGCGGCGGTGTTTCTGGCACACAACGCGCATCGCGCGGCATCTTTGGCGCATGTGCTTTGCGCTTTTTATCGCCTCAGGGTCCTTTTTCCTGGGACCCGCGAACCGCCCCCTGAGGCTGCTTTCGGCAATAGGACTCAGGCAACAACTATTCGCGACTTTATTAAGCAAAAACGTACTTTTTCTTCTGAGTGTCCTGCCACTGATCTTGCTGATCTTCTGGCTATTCCGAGTTCGCTTCGCAAATGCATATAGGATCAAATCAATACCAGGCAAAGGCGACGTTTATTTCCCTGCGGACTTAGCCTTAGATCCCTCCTTCCCGCAAGACACAGACGGGGACAGCAATAGAACGAGGATATCCACATGAAAGCAATCGTCTGTCGCAGCTACGGTTCGCCTGATGTCCTCAAGTATGAAGAGATTGAGAAGCCGACTCCTGGCGACAATGAAGTTTTGATCAAAGTCCGCGCGGCTTCCGTCAATCCAGTTGACCGGCTCTTCCGAGCGCCGCATGTCCTTCGCCTAATGACCGGGCTGCGCAAACCAAAGAACCCACGAATCGGCGTGGATGTTGCCGGCCAGGTTGAAACGGTTGGCAGGAACATAACACAGTTCAAGCCGGGCGACGAGGTATTCGGCGCGTGCAAAGGCGCCTTTGCCGAATATGCGTGTGTTTCGGAGTCGAAATTGGCTGTGAAGCCGGATAAGGTAACGTTTGAGCAGGCAGCTTCGGTGCCTGTGGCGGCATTGACCGCATTGCAGGGTCTTCGCAACAAGGGACAGATTCGACCGGGGCAGAAGGTCTTGATCAACGGAGCGGCGGGAGGCGTGGGTACTTTCGCTGTGCAGATCGCCAGGTCTTTCGGCGCAGAGGTCACCGGCGTGTGCAGTACGAGGAATGTGGAGATGGTCCGATCCATCGGCGCGGATCGCGTCATCGATTACACCCAGGAAGATTTCACCAAGGGCACGCAGCGCTACGACCTGATCTTCGATCTCGTGGCAAACCATTCGCTGTTAGCATGCCGGCGCCTCTTAAATCCCAGTGGCATATGCGTCCTCGCCGGAGGCAAGAACCCCTGGCTATTTTTGACTCGTGCGTTCCTATCACCGGTGTTGTCACGGTTCGTGAGCCAGAACTTCGTCGTGTTTATCGCGAAACTGAACAAAGAGGACCTGACCATCATGGGCGATCTCATGGCGGCCGGAAAGGTAACGCCGGTCATCGACAGGCGTTACAGGTTGAGTGAGGTCCCCGAGGCTATCCGGTATCTGGAAGAAGGGCACGCTCGAGGAAAAGTAGTCATAACTTTGGGGACATGACAACCAAACGTAGCGCGCTGCACCCACCACTGCTCCGCTGCGCTTCGCAAAGCACTGGCCGCAGAGAGGCATCCAAGCCGAAGCACTTGTGTGAGGGGCAGTACTATACAAGCTAATTGGAATACCTGGGTCGGAGCACCGGACCAATCGGACTCCGCCCTTGAGGGGCACACCTGACAACAGACCGTCCTTGGATCAATCGTTGACAATCAGAGCAGCCAATCTGTTGAAAGACAATACTGTTAGATCAATAGAATTGGAAACTTTTAGCTGTGACACCACTAGATTGCGTTAATGGCCTCAACGTACTCACGTAACGCGTTATGGAATCTTCTGAGGTGACGATCCGCGTCTTCGGCATCCTCATGAGTACCGCTGAATCAGTGTGCCGATCGACTCTCCCGCCAATGCACGGGAGAGATTCCCGGGCACCAAGCCGTTGATGATTCGAACACTTTTCGCCAGCCGGGCCCGAGTCAGCAGCTCCAGCATAGCCGGCTCGACGGGCAGACTTGGCAGCTTCCGGTTG
>QIAW01000178.1 GCA_003225655.1 Acidobacteriota bacterium | reverse complement strand
CGGTCAGTTCCCCGGGAGCATCGGGAAAAAGGCGTTCCCTTTTACCCATGGCCGTCGCTGTCATAGCAGTGGCTGCGATAGTTGCCGGCTTGCGAGTATTGCGGCATCAGCCGGAAGCTCAGCAAGATATTTCCGCGCCGAAAGCAGAACAGCCGGCTCCCAAGGGAAGCCAGGCGGCGCCTGTTTCCCTGCATAAACCATCCCCGGCTTCTTCAGGATCGGGAACGCGAGCCGCCACAGCCAATCACGCCCCAGCCGATAGCAGCGTGGTTCAGCAGGTCTTGCCCGACGTGCCCCAAAAGGCCAGAGACACAATTCAAGGGACCCTGCGGGTCAGTGTGAGACTTCACGTGGATCGGTCTGGCAGCGTGACGGACGCCGAGTTCGAGTCTCCGGGACCAAGCAAATACTTTGCCCGTTTGGCCATGCAAGCCGCAAAAAGCTGGAAATTTACACCCGATCATCAAGATGATGAACGTGAGTTTCTCGTACGCTTCGACTTTAACAACATTGAAACTAAAGCTTTCGTGACGCGGGAACTTTCTAAGCCCTGATTAGAACCAAACGCTACTTCACTGGAGCCTGTTTATCTCCGCAAGATCACGTTCATTGGTGACTGCATAACAAATGTCCTAATTTCCAAACGCCGGGGCTAAAAGCCCAAAGTTATTTCAACCTTATCCCCGGCTTGAAAAGCCGGGGCTCCCACCGTACGCCGCAAGCGGCGGCAATCGGACATTATTAGTGCAGGGCTCAATAGCCCGAGTGTGAACTACAGATGAGATTCAATGTGTGTGCTTGCCATCACCCATTGAGTTCGAAGCTGGTGTATTTGCGTTGCTGTGTTGAATTGCCAGGCTACCTTGCTCTGATCCGATAAATACGAAGTCATTCGACCTGAAGCAAGCCAGCACAGTGCCCAGCTCGGCGGCCGCGCTGAATCGCCCGATTTCAGTGCCTCGGGAAAGGTCGAATATGCTGATGATGTCTTCGCCGTGGCTCATCCCCTGAAAGGCATGACGAAAGAGAATGGCCAATTTGTTGTTGTCCAGGCTCATGGAAACTGCCGCCATCCTGGAATCTGGCGGATTGACGTTAAATGACCGCACGGTACGGCCCGCAACATCAATGACATAGACGACAGGAGGATCCAAGCGAACCATCAAATAAACTTTCCCATCAGCGCCGGCTTGGCCATCGCTTCCCAACAATGCCAGCAGAGGCGGAGTAGATTTCAGGTCTGTGCCGGGCCGGCCGTGCTTCTCGTCTGCCGCCGCATCCGTGCCAAGAGCGACGTTCCGAATCAGGCGGCCGTTACGATCAAAGAGGGCGGCCACAGGTTGGTAAGTCCGGGTGTCGTTACCACCGCTCTGGGGGCCACCGCTCTGGGGTTGAACTTCCGTCCCGATGACGAGAAAAGATTTATCGTCGAACACGACCAGGCGCGAAACCCAGAATTGTTTCTCGAGACGGGTTTTCCACCTTATTCCCCCTTGCTTATCGAAGGCGACAATATAAACATCTTTTCCCACCTGGACCGGCTGGTAGAGATCTCCGCTGGGTAATATGGAGAAGTCATAGGCAGTGGCGGTTGCAAAATCCGCATCCGAATCGAGGCTGTATTGAGTGGTTTTGCCGGCGCTGTCAGCGCGCACTACCGGAACCTTCCGGGCGTCGCTCTGGTAGGCCCGGAAATAAATATTGCCCTCGGCATCGCATCGCGCAGGCTTGTAAACAGGGCGATTGGCCTCCGCAGGAATGGTGACCTTGGCCGCAGGATGCAAAGCTGTCACGCTGCCGCTGAGGTGCATAGATCCATGGTCAGGCGAAGGCGAATCCTGCGCGAATAGCACGGCTACGCACGAAAGAAAGACTGCCACAAGCACCAGGTTGCTCAGCACATTTGATTTCCGAACCATGCGCCGCCTGCGGTTTGAGGTTCCCCAACTTCCTTGCTGCCGCAGCATCGCTCGATAATAGGCCATAACCATTGCACCAAGGTAATTGCCAGTACTTCCAAGTCCTAACGCTGACGTCAGGGGACCAGCGTGATTGCCAGCACTTCTACATTGGCGTTATTGGGTAAGGTAATGCTGCTTACGGTTTTCGTATTGTTCAGGGCGAAGGAGTAGCCGTACAGCAAGAAGGTACGGCTATCTTTTCCGCCCGTGCTGGTATCGCGATAGGCCATGGTCACAGCGGTGGATTCGCCGGCAAAGTTTTGCGGCGAGAACCAGTCGCTTATGCTCTGGGTGAATGTGGAGCTGGTGCCGTCGGAGAAATGCACCACAAAGCTCTGCGATGCCTGATTGCCGTTGACACCAGCGGCCAGCATTCTCAACGAAGAGAACTGGCCGGAAGGCAGCGTGATGGTTTGTCCCGCGGCACTCACATCGTTCGAAGTATTGGCCGCACCCAGAGTGAAGGTGGCGCTATTGAAGGTCACGCTTGATCCCAACAGGTTGGCGGAGTAGGCGCTGGTGCCACCATCCAATCCCGTGGTAAAAGTTGTGCCATCGGTCACAACCCCTTCGCGGTTGAATGCCCCACTGAGATTTGCCTGCGCCTGCGTACCTCCGCTGGCGGCGGGAATCAGGGCCATAGCCAGCGCTACTACGTTGCGGGTTGCGGGCAAGGTGATGCTGCTTACGGTTTTGCTGCTGCTCAGATTGAACACATAGCCATAGAGATTGACGGTTGTCGCCCCCATCGCTCCAGTGTTCTGATCGCGGTGGGCCATGGTTGCCACAGTCGTCTCTCCTGCAAAACTCTGGGGATGCGCCCAGTCGCTCACGCTCTGCGTGAAAGACTGGCTGGTGCCATCGGAGAAGTGCACCGTGAAGGTTTGCGAGGCTTGACTGCCATTGACTCCTGCCGCCAGCAATTTGAGCGAACCAAATTGACCGGAGGGAAGCGTCACGGTGGCGTTAGCGACCGCATCGGCTGCATTCGCGGGTCCCAGCGTCAACTGCGTGCCGCCAAAGGTCACTGAAGAACCCAACAGGTTCGAAGAGTAGGAAAAGCCGTCGTTATCCAGACCGCCGCCGCTGAATACCGTACCGTCGGTCACGATGCCGGGATTGATGTTAAATGCCCCCGACAGGTTCACCTGTACCGGTGTGCCGCCGCTGGATTGTGTTACCGTCAGGCTCACGGTCGTGCTATGGGTCAGGCTGCCGGATGTTCCGGTGACAGTCACTGTTGAAGTTCCTGTCGTAGCGGTGCTGCTGGCCGAGAAAGTTAACGTACTCGTTCCTGTCGTGCTCCCAGGGTTGAATGAGGCGGTTACGCCGCTGGGCAGCCCCGAAGCAGACAGGCTGACGCTGCCCGTAAATCCGTTCAGTTGGTTCACTGCGATCGTGCTCGTACCGCTGGCCCCCTGGGTAATGCTAAGACTGCCGGGTGCCGCTGAAAGGCTAAAATTGGGCGGAGGTGGGGTGACAGTGCCCGGGCCGTAGACCTGCAATTCATAGATGCGCGATGCCGTGTCAGTCGTCTGAGCCGGGGTGGTCACGTTCAACTTGACGAAGCGGGCGCTGACCGGAGAAATGTTGTGGGTAGAGATGCTCTGGATATTATTGGTAACGTTCACGACCGTGCTGAAGTTGGTTCCGTCTGTGCTCACCTGGATGTTGTAGGCTTTGGTATTGAGGTCGAAATTCGGCCGTCCTTGCGAATCGAGTGATCCGCCCTCGCCTCCGGCGCCTGCATGTTCCACCACAATCTGGTTGATGGTAACCGTCGAACCTAAATCTACCTGCAGAAAGCTGGGCGTAACCAATGAGCACCATTTATCGGTGTTGCCGCCGGAGTAGCTACCGTTAACGGCTTTGTCTGGGGTTTCGGTAGAGTTGCACGACGTGCTGCCAGTCGCTGTCTTGTTCAGTGCCAGGTTCTGCGAACTCGGCGAGGTCCTTAAGCCGTAGACGGAAATGATGTTGGAGAACGAAGCCAGATATACTTTTCCGTTAGCTACAGTCGGAGGAGACCCTTTGGAAAGGTTGAATGTATCATCGCCAACGCTGGCGCCTGAAGTCCAGAGAGTAGCCAATGTTTCAGCGTTGTAAGCGGTCAGCACACCAGGCACGACCTTCTGGTTTGCGTCACCTAAGCGCGGCGTGAACGACCACAGCACCCCTGTCCCAGACTGTAATCCGTTGGCAGAAAGACTCAACATGCTGCCCGGCATGCCACGGGGAAGCAGAAACGATCCTTTGGCGAAGGCCGGCACAGCAAACTTCTGAGTTGAAGGATTAAAACGATAGGCGCGCACAAAATCGTTCTCACCCGAAATATAAAGATTCAATCCCTGCGGACCGTCCCAGGCTACGGAACCATTATGAATGTGGTATGTCGCATTCGGAACCGTGGTGGGATCGACGGCTTGAAAGCTCTGCAGAATCTGCGTATCGCCTGTCACCACGCCGCCGAGATTATTGTCATCCAGAACGAAAATCTTACCTTCCTTGCCGCCGGTGGCGATCACATTCGTGCCCGGCAGGAACACCGGACCTCCTGATCCAAAATCAACGTCGCCGGAATTCAGGGTATTAAAGTTCGAAGGGGTGAAGAAATCGAGGCGGTTGAGGTTCTGGGGCGCCAGCTTTACCAGGCTTTCACCAAAATTGCTGCCGCCATCTGCGGTGCCATTGCCGGTAGAGACGTATAAGTTGCCATTGGAGTCGAAGGCCGGCGCCATGCCGCTCATCCAGATTCCGGCCTGGCTTCCGCTGGGCGTAGCATTGAACACGCCCAACTGCGCGAACGTAGAGGCATTGTAGGCCGCCAGGAAACCGTGATACGCCCCAGTGTCGCAAAACGATGCCCACCCGATATAAATCACTCCCGACGAAAGGGCCAGTGAAGGACGTTGGTTTTCGATTGTAGGATCAAATCCGCTGGCGGATATAACCATAGAAGCATTGCTCGCGCGATCGGAGCCAGTGGCAATGTTGATCGCTCGCAGCCGTTGGACCGTGGCGCCGCTCTCAACCGTGCGCGCGACAAAATACATGGTCCCGTTGCTGGAGTCGATGACCGGCGTGCCCACGATACCGATGTTGCCACTGAAATCCAGATAGGGATTGCAGTTTCCGCCAACCCCAGTATGGGATGTCGGACGGCCGCCATTGTTGAAATTGCGCTGCCACAGTGGAGCTCCCGGTGCATCGGCGTCGAAGGCGTACACGCTGTTGTTTGCCGTGGTGACGAAAATCACATTGTGAGAACCCCCGGCAATCGATAATCCAGGCATATAGAGAATTTGGGCGAAAGCCTGGTCGTCAACTTCAAGCTGGAAAAGTTTGCCAAACTGACTGGGGTTCACATTCGATTGATTGAGAACCGTCTCTGAGAGATTGGTCCCCGTCCGCCGGTTGTCATAGCTTCGCGTGAGGACGCTTACCTGAGAAAAGGCCGGCAGCGACGCCAGGGATAAGGCAAGCACAATGGTGATTGGCAAGCACGGGCGGGAAAAACGCGAGCTCATTTTCATGGAGGGACCACCTTTCTGTTTGGCTGGATTTTTGGGCGGGATTTCTCGCGAGGAATAAATATTTGGCGTATCAACGGCGATCTGTTCCAGACGCGAAATTCCACTAAGTTTAACGTTTACCTTCCAAAGCCAACCGCGGGACGTGGGAAAATTACAGGAACTCTGGATTGAGGTCAAGAAGATTCTGAAGAAAGTTTCCTTGTCTTTTCGGATGGCCAATTCAATCAGAAACACGGGACGATAGCATACGGCGGGGGTGGCGCAGCCGGGTTGCTCGGGCTTAAACCCAATACTTTGGCAGCACGCCTCAAATGATGGGCATCAAGAAGCAGAGCTGAAAGCATCTACTTAGATTAGGTCCGCCTGGCCCCCTGCCGGGTAACCGAGGAAGCTGTTGAGTCCATTCAGATAGCCACAAAGCTTAGTGTTTCAAAATCGTTTGTGGTGCACGCCATCCGTTTTGAACCAATAACTCCTTTCATTTGAATAATAGGACTGGTGCTTTCTATGGCCCATGAATTACTTTTAGATTCTTCTATGCCTACGTGCAAACAACAGGACGAAGTATTGGTCTGCATGAATTCTGCTCCAGCAGGTTTCGATGCAGCGACAAATCTGCCACCTGGCTTTTTGGATTTCTTGATGCCGCTCCATAGAGCGCTGACTCCCCGTCAACAGAAGCTGATTGCCAAGCGCGCCCAGGCAATGCGTGCCGCGCAGGCCGGCAAGCTGCCCGATCATCTGCCGCCTTCCGCGGCAACGGCCAATGACTGGAAGATCGAATTGCCCGGCTGGTGCCTGGACCAGCGCAATCAGATGACTGGGCCCGCCGATGATGCTGAACTCGTAGTCAAAATGCTCAACAGCGGCGCGCCAGGCGTGATGCTCGATGTAGAAGACTCGATGGCGAACTATTGGCCCAACCTGATGCAGGGCGTTGAAAACATCCTGAAGGCGTTGCGTGGCAGCCTGACATACTTTGACAAGAAAAGAGACAAGGTCGTAGGCATCAAAGAGAGCACGACAGTGATCTGGAATCGCGCGCGCGGGTTGCATCTGAGCCAGGCAGGAGTATTGAAGGAGGGAACCATCGCCGCCTCGCTCTTTGACGTGGCGCTGATCGCTTATCAGGTAGATCCGGCGGAACTCAAACACCCGCTGGCTTTCTACATTCCCAAATCGGAATCGGCAGAAGAAGCGATCTTGTGGAGCGATCTGTTTGACGCAATCGAAAAAGCAAAGGGATGGCCCAAGGGCTACATCAAGTGCATGGCGCTGGTCGAATCCCATTCCCTGGCGCATCAGATGGAAGAGTTTATCTACAATTTGCGCGACCACATTCTGGGTCTCAACCTTGGCCGATGGGACTACATGGCCAGCTTAATTCATTACAATCTGCAAAATCCCGGCTGGATCCTGCCTGACCGCAACACCATTCCTCACGATGTGCCGTTCTTCCAGAACCTGCGCAACCTTTTGCCGGAAATCTGTCACAAGCGCGGCATCCTCGCGATCGGTGGCATGACGGCGCTGTTTCCCAATCGGGAAGATGCAGAACTCAACGCTCGCGCCTTGACCGGACTCGAGAAAGACAAGAAAAATGAGGCCGATTGCCTGATGGATGGAGCATGGACCGGCCATCCCGACCAGAACGAGATTGCCGTAAAGCAGTTTCCTTCTCCCAACCAGGTCCACCGGCGGCGGCCCCAGGCGGAACGTTATCCGGACTTGCGGCCCCTGCCCAACTCCGTGGGCAGAATCACATTGCAAGGCACGCGTGCCGCCATACGCACGGTGATTCGCTACCGCAACGGCTACCTGAATGGGAAAGGCGCGAGCCTGCTGGATGGCTACATGGAAGACCTCGCAACCGATCGCATCTACCGGCTGATGATCGCGCAACGCATCTTACACCGCGTGACAGTTACTGATGATGATGAAGGATGGCCTATCCGGCACACCCCAGAACTGATCAACAAGTTGTTCGATGAGGAGTTGAACCGGATTTTACGCGAACTGCCCGCAGAAACACCGCCCGAAATAGCGGCGGTTTATTGCAAAGCACGCGAGATCGGCGAAGCGATGATTGTGCGCGGCGAATTCGATCCTATCTGAGAAAGCCTGATTGCATAGGACAACCAGAAAGAAATGAATACAGGAGGATACGAAGGTATGAGCGAGAACGGCCGTCTGAATCAAATACAGGAGCTTGAACGGCAGTGGGTGAAAAGGCAGCGTTGGAATGGAATCATCCGCACCTATCGGGCCGAAGATGTCATCCAACTGCGCGGCTCCGTCCAAATCAACTACACGCTCGCTGAGCTGGGCGCCAAGAGATTATGGCATCTCTTGCAAACCGAGTCTTGCGTCACCGCGTTGGGCGCGCTGACCGGCAATCAGGCGGTGCAAATTGTGCAGGCTGGCCTGAAGGCTATCTACGTCAGCGGGTGGCAGGTGGCGGCGGATGCGAATCATGCCGGACATATGTATCCCGATCAAAGCTTATATCCCGCCGACAGCGTACCCAGTCTGGTGCGGCGCATCAACCAGACCCTTCAACGTACCGACCAGATCTACACCTTGGAGGGCCGCCAGGGCCCGTACTGGTTTGCGCCCATTGTGGCCGATGCAGAAGCCGGTTTCGGCGGCAATTTGAACGCCTTCGAGCTGATGAAGGCGATGATCGAAGCCGGAGCTGCTGCTGTACACTTCGAAGACCAACTGGCATCGGCGAAAAAGTGCGGGCATATGGGAGGCAAGGTGCTCGTGCCGACCCAAGAGTTTATTCAGAAATTGATCGCAGCCCGGCTGGCCGCTGACATTATGGGTGTGCCCACGATCATCATGGCGCGCACAGATGCCAATGCTGCCAGCCTGTTGACCAGCGATATTGACACCAGAGACCATTCGTTTCTTACCGGCGGACGTACTGTGGAAGGGTTCTATGAGGTCAAAGCCGGCCTCGATCAGGCCATTGCCCGCGGATTGGCCTATGCGCCTTACGCGGATATGATCTGGTGCGAGACCTCGGAGCCGAATCTGGAAGAGGCAGAGCGTTTCGCTGATGCCATTCACAGCCGCTATCCGGGAAAGCCTCTTGCTTACAACTGCTCGCCTTCCTTTAACTGGAAAAAAAAGCTGGATGCAAAAACCATTCGCGAATTTCAGCCGAGACTCGCCCGCATGGGATACAACTTCCAGTTCGTCACCCTGGCGGGGTTTCACGCGCTCAATCTGAGCATATTTGAGCTGGCGCGCGAATACAAAGAGGAAGGCATGGCTGCCTATTCGCGGCTGCAGGAGCAGGAATTCGCCGCCGAAAACGACTGCGGTTACCGCGGCGTCAAACATCAGGCATTTGTCGGCACCGGCTACTTTGATGCTGTCACACAAACCATTGCAGGTGGCACATCCTCCACCACGGCCCTCACCGGTTCAACGGAAGAAAAGCAATTCGACGAACAGGTGACCACCGATCAGACAAGCGAGGTGACATATCGTTACAGCCCAAGTGCAAACCAGCCGTGAGCAGGAATCATATGTAATTGCCGAGCAAGCGCGGTAGATCGAATGGGGAAAGGGTGTGGCTTCTTGCGCCACCTGTTTCTGAGGATGTTCCCGCTCGGTCTGCCGCGTTATACTCGCTGCATGTCTGCAAGCGGCGAAGTATCAGCAGCGCTGCGCCATTATTGGGGCTACGACTCTTTCCGTCCTCTCCAGGAAAGAATTGTTGCCAGCCTGCTTGCAGGCCATGACGCCTGTGTGGTCATGCCCACAGGCGGCGGAAAGTCGCTCTGCTATCAGTTGCCTGCCGCCATGTTGCCCGACAAGACCGTCGTGGTTGTTTCACCTCTCATCGCCCTCATGCAGGACCAGGTAACGCAACTTGGGCAAATGGGAATTGCCGCGGGCATGTTGAACAGTTCTCTGCCCAGCAATGAGCAATTCAAGATCACGCGCAGAGCAGCGGAAGGCGAGTACCGGCTGCTGTATCTTTCACCCGAACGCCTGGCGCGGGCTGATACCATTTCATGGCTCAAGCGCGTGCCTGTTTCGTTGTTTGCCATCGATGAGGCGCATTGCATTTCAGAATGGGGACACGAGTTCCGGCCCGATTACCGGCAGCTCAGCTCGTTGCGCGTCCATTTCCCTGACCTTCCCATCGCTGCCTTTACCGCCAGCGCCACACGCCGGGTCCGGCACGACATCATTGACCAGCTCCGCCTGCGCAATCCGCACAAGTACATTGCCAGCTTTCACCGCGCCAATCTGCGTTACGTGGTGAACGAATGCGATGCCCAAACCCAGTCCACTCTTCTGGTAAAAGCGCTGCACAAATATGCGGGCAGCAACGTGATTGTTTATGCGCCTACCATTAATAAGGTGGAGCAGACGGTTGACTTCCTGGAAGATCAGGGAATTCCGGCGATCCCGTACCACGGGAAAATGGAAAGTGAGGCGCGCAAGCGTAACCAGGAACGCTGGATGTCTGACGAAGTTCCGGTGCTGGTAGGCACGATCGCCTTTGGGCTGGGAATCAACAAAGCTTCTGTGCGGGCGGTGATCCATCTATCGCTGCCGAAATCCATTGAGCAGTACTACCAGGAGGCCGGCCGCGCGGGACGCGATGGGCAGCCCTCCGATTGCGTTCTGCTGTGGCAGAAACGCGATGTGGGCCTGCTGGCGTATTTCATTGACAAGCTCAACGATCCCGCGGAGAAGGAGCGATCGTGGCAGCGTTATCACGAGATTTGCCGCTTCGCTCAGTCCCGGACCTGCCGTCATCGCCAAATCTGCCTGCATTTTGGCGAAACACCCAAGTGGAGTTCCTGCGGAGCTTGTGATGTATGCGCCTCGGTGCCTGATTGGCTTTCACAGAGCAGCGCGGTCCCGAGGCCAGCGGATCAAAAAAGTGCATCGCCTGTGGCTTGGCGAGGTTCGCGCCCGACGGCGCAACCTGTTCTCCCCGAAGGCAACAGTGAGTTGCGCGAATATCTCCGCATGTGGCGGCGCGACCTGGCGAAGAAGCAGGGCATTCCTGCTTTTGCCGTGATGCACGATACATCACTCGAAGAACTGTGCCGAATGATGCCTGACTCGCTTACCGCTATCCGCCGGATTCACGGCTTTGGAGAGCGCAAAACCGAGTCCTATGGACGCGAGATTCTGACCGCGATCAGCCATTTTCGCCAGGGCGCCCGCGCATCCACAACACCTGAGAAAAAGCCGCCTGCCCGGCAGGAAACCCTCAAGCTAGTTGCGGAGGGCAAGACCCTCGAGGAGATCGCCAAGATACGCGGACGCCAACTCTCG
>QIAW01000180.1:1985-2228 GCA_003225655.1 Acidobacteriota bacterium | reverse complement strand
CGCCGGGAGCAGTCGTGATGAGAGCAAGGTTAAACTCACGCTCCAGGCGCTCCTGAATGATTTCCATGTGCAGCAGGCCAAGAAAACCGCAGCGGAAGCCGAAACCCAGGGCGACGGAGCTTTCCGGCTCGAAGAAAAACGAAGAATCATTGAGGCGCAGCTTCTCCAGGGCCTCACGCAGTTGGGTGTGCTCGTGCGCCTCGACCGTATAAAGCCCGGCGAAGACCATGGGCTTGATTTCCT
>QIAW01000180.1:984-1976 GCA_003225655.1 Acidobacteriota bacterium | reverse complement strand
ATCTGTGATGGTGTCACCGATCTTGCTGTCGGCAACGTTCTTGATATTGGCGATGATGAAACCGACCTCACCGGCGACGAGCTCATCAATCTCTACCGGTTTGGGAGTGAGTACGCCGAGAGTTTCCACATCGAAGGTTTTTCCGTTCCACCACAGGCGGACCTTTTGTCCGCGCTTCAAGGTCCCTTGAAAGACGCGCACCAGCACAATGACCCCGCGGTAAGAATCAAACCAGGAATCAAAGATCAGCGCCTGCAGATGCGAGTTGGGTGAGCCCTTGGGCGCGGGCAGGCGTTTGACGATGGCTTCCAGAACGTCGGGCACTCCGATGCCGGTCTTGGCAGAGATGGGTATGGCCTGAGACGCATCGAGTCCGATGGCCTGCTCAATCATCTCTTTGGAGCGCTCGATGTCGGCGCTGGGAAGGTCAATCTTGTTGATGACGGGAATGATTTCCAGGCCGTTGTTAACGGCCAGATAAGCATTGGCCAGGGTTTGGGCTTCGACTCCCTGGGAGGCATCTACGATCAGCAGCGCACCCTCGCAGGAGGCCAGTGCGCGCGAGACCTCGTAAGAAAAATCCACATGACCGGGGGTGTCAATGAGGTTGAGCTGGTATTCCTGCCCGTCTTTCGCCGTGTACTTCATGCGTACCGCGTGGGCTTTGATGGTGATGCCGCGCTCGCGCTCCAGGTCCATGGCATCGAGCACCTGGGCCTGCATCTCGCGCGCGGAGAGTGACCCGGTCAGCTCCAGGAGCCGGTCAGAGAGGGTCGATTTGCCATGATCAATGTGCGCAATGATGGCAAAGTTGCGTATGTGAGCGCGATCCATGCAGGTAGGTAAACTCTGATTCTAACATCCACGGGGAAGTTCACCCGCCCGTGTTCACGTGATGGGGTCGAACCGAGCGCGCGATCAATCCCAGCCCTCCAACGAGCAGGACCAGCATTACGAGAGTGTGGAAGAGGCTCGTCGGCTGAAAATAGATG
>QIAW01000180.1:0-944 GCA_003225655.1 Acidobacteriota bacterium | reverse complement strand
GAGTGTGGAAGAGGCTCGTCGGCTGAAAATAGATGTGCATGTTGGCAATTACGCCTGCCAGAATGAAGAGAGCTCCGGCAATGGTCAGCAGCCACCCTATAATGCTTTGGCCCCTCCAGAACAGAAGGCCTACACCAAACAGCATCGGTATCAGGGTAATACCGAAAGAGTTTGCCCCCCAGAAGCTCCAATAGGAACCGACCACGGTCACCTGATTGGCCAGAAGGTATCCACCGACACAAGCCATGATGAAGCCCATCAGGAATTCGCCGAGTCCACCGGGCGTCCCGCCTACATCGCTTACCGTACGGTTTTCCATGGGCCGAGCATATCAGACATGGGGGCCCGATTTGAAGAACTCTGTTGAATCATTCAGGCCCCATGGCCGCTTGTTATAGTTAGGATTTGCCGAGAGGGTAAGAGGCTATGAGCACAACCGGATCGTACTGGAAAACTGTCCCCCGCAAGTCATTTGTTACTTTTTTGCTGGGAGTCTTTTTTATCTTCAGCGCCGTCGGGTTTGCCAACGATGTTATGGCAATGGGACGTCAGCCGCTGCTCCGGCTTGTGCTCATCGTCTTGCTGGATGGTCTCTTCCCCATCGGCTATGCCTTATCGGGAATTATTCTTCGCAAACGGTTCTGGAAAGCCTTCGTGCCACTTTTCGCCGTGCACTACACGCTGATGTTCCTGCTCGGCAACTGGCTTCCCAACCTGCCGGCGGCAGCCCCATTGAGAGCTGCCGACATCGCTCGCATGGGCAGCCGATTGAACCTCGATGGGGTAGGCATAATCCTGGCCATGGCGCTGGGTTACGCGTGCTTCATTCATTTCTATATCACCGAGGGGCGGCGCTATTTTCGCGTCCATGCGGAGATGGCACTGGCCACTGAGATCCACCGCGTGCTCGTGCCTGCTATTGACACCAAAATGGGAAGCTTCGA
>QIAW01000004.1:1164-2343 GCA_003225655.1 Acidobacteriota bacterium | reverse complement strand
CGTAGGACTGTTGACTGACGGGCGTTCAAGTTGACTATCGTGGAAGGTCTAAATGCGTAGAGCGATAAGATCAGGTGGATCGGGAGAAGAGACTGCCAGGTTCAGCGGACTATGCTCGGCAGACGCCACAGGCAAGTTCTGGTTCGACCGCGCAGCTGGAAGCAGAGCCATGGTGCCCAGTTCCGAAGTCAACGAGTTTTGCAGGATTGCGGAATCGTGACCGCTTTGGCAACATCGATAACTCACCGGCTGAGGAACGGGAGTCGTGTCATGCTGGTGGCAGTCAGACCGAGAATGCGCCGCCAGCATCGGGGACGCATCCTGCGCCGCGACCAACGTTGTAGCCGTTGTGGTCAGCAGCAAGATCGCCAGCAACTGCGCGCTAAGCTTTGTCATCCGGTTATAGGATGCGGCACTCCGTCTGATAGATACAAGAGTAAGCGAGACTCAGCTAAAATAAGTCGCAGGCCGGGATGGCGGAATTGGCAGACGCGTTGGACTTAGGATCCAATGCCCAAAAGGCGTGCAGGTTCAAATCCTGTTCCCGGCACCACAGATTTGGCCTGTGGGTCGGATCTCAAGGTCCTAAAGCTACTCTGACTACTTGCGCCGTGACACGCAGGACTCTACGGCTGCACCGCATTCAGCCCAATGTAAACCGCCCAACCCGCGATGACTAGAATCATGACTCCCGAGGTAGCGCCCAACAACTTGACCAAAGGATTAATCTTATTCACCTTGGCCATAAGCTGCCTTTGCTCCTCTGCCATTGCTGAGGCGGATTCATCGAGGAAAAGCTGATCGTCCTCTTGCATGGTGAGTGTGCTGCGATAGATGAGCAGAACAATCAGAATAGCGGTCAGGACGCCCCACGCGATCAGTAGCCATACTAATCCTGGAGTCATAAACCACCTCGGTACTGATTTCGAGCCGTTCCCGAAGGCTTGTTGCAGAATGTCGGTTGTGGCCCCACAACCAGCGCTCGGATAGGGCCCCAGAGCGGAATTATAGACCTGTTGGCAATAGTCTGGGGGGCCGTTTTTACGCGCAACGTGGGCCCTGTCCGGGTCATCGAATGAGTGGGATGTCAAATCATCCAGCCAGCCGGCAAATTTGCGAGCTGTGCTTGAGACAGGTTTTGTTATAATAATTGGCAGTACTTTCAAGGAGATAGAAATG
>QIAW01000004.1:0-1082 GCA_003225655.1 Acidobacteriota bacterium | reverse complement strand
TCCTACTCCATGCAGTTCGAAAACGGCTCCGGAATGATGGACAAGGTTTTCGACATGGAGGGGTTGAAGGTTTATGTCGATGCCACATCGGTCATGTACCTCGACGGCTGTGTCGTAGACTACGTCGAGACCCTCGAAGGAGCCGGCTTCAAGTTCGAAAATCCCAATGTAAAGAGCACCTGCGGCTGCGGATCGTCATTCAACGTGTAAATGCCGGTACCATAGAATTGTGAGAAGCCTCATCGTTCGTGATGAGGCTTTTTGTTGCCCCATTTTTGCTGCTGACGCGGTCGCAAAGCCGGCGACGCCCGCTTACGCTAAACAATTCCAATCAGATGGCATGAGTGCGTTTTGATCACCCACCACACGTCCCTTCCTATTTGAAGCTGCAGAGAATCGCGAGCCGCCAGCGTAAGATGAACTTCCATTTCCACGCCGCAATTCACCTTCGCCACCACGATTACATCGCGCTGTACCAACGCAACGATCCTGCCAGCAATTAGATTGCGGGCGCTCAATCCGCTCGGTTTAGGGGATGCCAGCAAGATGTCTCCAGCGCGAATTCCGACCCGCAGCGCCGAATCTACATCGGCGCGCACCAGCGGCGTTTCGAGCTCAACGTCGGTTCCAGCAAGTTTGCATGTCATTGTGCCGCGCTCTTCATGGGCCGAGGTTACGGTGGCGTCAAAGATATTCTCAAATCCGGCGAGCTGCGCCACAGTCTCGCTGCGCGGCGCACTCATCACCTGGTGCGGCGTCCCTTGCGCGATCTGCCGCCCGTCTTCGAGCACGATCACTTGTTCCCCCAGCGCAAAAACTTCTTCCCGGCTATGAGTGACGTAGACAACAGGTATGCGATGTTCCTGGTTCCACGCACGCAAATCATCGACGATTCTGGATTTAGTCGCCGCATCCAACGCAGCTAGAGGCTCATCGAGAAGGAGTATCTGCGGATCAATCACCAACGCGCGTGCCAGAGCAACTCTTTGTCGCTCGCCACCCGAAATCTCACCGGGCCTGCGTGAGCGCAAATGCGCGATCCGGAATGACTCCAGGATGGCATTGCTCCGGCGCTTACGGTT
>QIAW01000177.1:4925-10476 GCA_003225655.1 Acidobacteriota bacterium | reverse complement strand
ATCGCACAGCAGGCCGGTCGCCCAGCGCTGGTGCGGAGCGAAGCCGCGATCATCGGCGTGGAAATTGAGCAGCACATCCGGGCCTGCGAACCGCGACTGCGCGACCGCGGGCCAGACATTACTGTTAAGGCCAAGGACCGAGCACTTGTTCAGAAACAACTGCGTGCCGCTGAAGCCAAAATCGGCCGGGCCATCGCCGCTGTGCGGAGCGGTATGTTTGACGATCACGCTGTCGAATGTCATCTGTTTGACGGTGCTGGCGATCTGCATTGTGTTCTGTGTGTCCTGAAAAACTACGTCCCTCATCCAAGCGTTGATGAGGGCGTCTGCCGACAATCCCTGGTATTGGGGTTGAGTGATATCAACATTTTTGGGAACGGCAATCACGCTGAAGCCTTCGACTCCTATCTGGGATACGCGTCCGGGAAAGCGGTACTTCACGATCGAACCACCCGGCGGATTCAAGAATAGCGAATCGAACGAATCAGTAAGCGGGACATCGAGCGTAATCTGATTGCCGTTGATCGCGGCGATAACGCGGTCGGTGGAAATAGTCGAGCCTGCCGAAATCCAGGTTTGGGGTTTACCATCGCGCACCAGCGTGTCCATCCCCATCAAATGGATCCAGGCCGTGGTCACGGGACGTCGAATGAGAACGGTATCGCCAACGTTGAAGCCCGATGCATTATTCACGTTGAAAGAGGTTGTGCCGGAGGGAACGTAAGAATCCGTGATGGCTGCCGAACTGCCAAAGGTCTGCCAGGAACCCGTACCACCGATGTTAAGCAGCAGGAATGGGTCGCCGGTCATATTGATCACAGTGCCGCCGTCGCCGCTACCGCTGCCGTGGAGAATGACTCCGCTCGCGCCGATGTTGAGAGTGCTGCTGACGCTGAACGTTCCCGGAGCAAGCTGGACCGTGCCACGAAAACCATTCGCATCGAGCGGCAGCGCAGAAACTGTATCGATGGCTGATTGAATGGCCGAGGTATCGTCCCCACCGCTGGGGCTGACCGTGGCCTGGACTGGAACATTCGGTAATGCAACGCCGCCACCTTGGTAACCGGCGAAGGAGAAATCCATGATGCGATTGCCGTTGGCATCCTGATGATACTGAAGCCTGTGATTGTCTCCGAAAAATACCCAGGTTGACGTTCCCGTAGTTGATGTTCCTGCCGCTGATGTCTCCTGGCCCGCAGCCACTCCCAGGAGCATCGCGCACAACAAAAGGGCGCTTGCGCCCTTCAGAAATTGTCTTTTCATGGTTTATCCTCATGGCTCTCAATGAGAAGCCGTTCCGTATACCTGCTGTTTAGGAGCTGTGTTCGGCTGACGTTGCGGATCGTCAGCTTCTCTGAATGCGATACGAGCAGCACTGGTTGCCCATAATCATCATAACTTAAGATAAATCAGATCACGCCAACATGGATGGTTTGGCGCGACACTTCAAACCCAAACTTCTGCCCGTTGTTGCGATATTCGCCGTCAGACTTACTTCACGGCAGGGCAGGGCCGGCCGGTCTCCAAGTCACAAAGATGCTTCCGGTAAAGCGCTGCGGGAATCGAAGGTTTCAGCTTCCGAAGGTCCGCCGCTACTTTCGCGCGCTGCTTTGGTGTCGGATTAGGACCCAATATGTGCAGTACACGACGCCGGGTATCCTTCACGTACTTGTCCGGGTCTTTTGACACGGCAATGTCGTGGGCCATAACACCGGGCTTGAATGTCTGCTGCCAGCGTTCTCCCTCCACCTCGCGTTGACTGGTCAGACGAGCGATTTGCGGGCTGACGGGGCCGGAGAACAATTCAGAATCACCAATCGGGGGAAAATTCGTCAAGGGCACCCCAACCAGCATCCGGTTCAAGAAGGCGATGACCTGTGGGCTCAGCACAGACTTGATGGCGAGTCCTGGCTCGACGACAAAATGTGCGTTGTAGGCGGCACAGCCGGAATTTACCAGTTGATCTGCGATATCTACATTCTCCGCTTCACAAAACGAGTTCACAACAAATGATCCCGTCGGCGCCCCGAGGAAGCGAGTGACTTCGCCGACATCGTCGGAACCGAAGGTATCCTGTTCGTACCCTGTCATTCGCAGACGCCCTAACGATGAAGGCAAGAAGTCGTGAAACTCCAAAAACTCGCCTTGCAACGCACCATCGGGTCCCAAAGCGCCAGGCAGGAAAACCGAATCCGGGGGAGTGTATGTCTTTTCGTCGACGGAGTCCGTGATCAGCCTGGTCCAGGGGCGAACCGCATTGCTGTAGCCGACCCAAAGCCGCCAATCTCCTGAGTTGAAGGCACTGGGGGAATCGCCGGTATCGATGACCTCCAGTTTCTTCAGCAGTAACCGGAATGCTTGCAAACCGTAATTGTTACTCGTGATATCCGGGTATACCCAGGCTGAAATCAGGCGCTTGGCCAAGGTCTCACCGGTCCTCATGCTGGAAAGGTCGACTGACACGGTGAGGTACGGCTGATCGTCATCCAGGTGCGATTCCTGATTCAGAATTTGGAACGGTACATCCGTGCGTACGCCTGCCGGTGTTTCCGGGTGATTAACAAATTGGGTAAACAGGGCGGGCCTCGGCCGATCGAGGCCGGTGGCCTTTTTTATGATCTGTTGCGGGTTGGGAGGAAGATAAACGTGGAACTTGAACGTCACCTGCGGCTGATCCGGTTGTGGGACACACGGAGAAAAAGAGACGACCGAGCCGTTAATCGCCACCTTCTTAATTGTTGCTACCCGCAGCGAATCGCCCACGCACTCCAGAGCGTCCCCGCCCCGCAAATGCACCCAGATGTCAGTGACAATGCCGGGAACAAATACGTTCGAGCCGATGGGAACGCTGGGTTTTCCCTCTTCCACCGAGCCGAAGGAGGGAAGCTGCACGGGAAGCGGCCGGTGGGTAGCGACCGCTATGGGAGGATGAATCTCAGTGTTGATGTCATGCCCGCAATCGATCACGTGATATCCCAGGGCGCTGATTCGGTCTCCAATGAGCGGCCGAAAGCCTTCCGGCCATTCCGGCCATTCCCACTCTATCCGCATTCCACCCTCGGCAAGACTCACACCGTCAGTGACCTTGCCTTTGTCGATGGGGTGGTCATCAATGAGCAACCTGTGCCGCCACGGGTCAACGTCTATATCTGCCTCAGCATCGTTGTCGAGGTGTCCGCGCGGAGTGTCAACGCGGGCCACGAGCGAGTCGTAGACACGGCCCTCGACGAGTTGGAGTTGTTGATCCGTTGCCTCACTTGGCGTGGTCGTGAACCATTCGGGACGCAAGCCAATGCCAAGGAGTGCCTTGTTGCCGCAAAAATCCGTCGCCTTTTCATAGTGCTCCGGAGCGGTTGCTGGCTCCCTGTGTGGGTTCGGTCCCTCCGTCAGCGGACTCGGCTGGTTCGGCGGAATGATGTGGGGCCGCACCTGGGGAAGAACGTTGATCACGATGCGATGCTCGGCATCTGCAATGTCTACAGTTTCCTTGATAATCTTTTTACCGACAATATCCGTAACCAGGGTTACGCTGCACTGGTTCCCGCAGCCGTTCAAGTGGACCGTGTAGTTCCCGGGTATATCCGGAGTGAACGATACATCCAGAATCGTGGTCAGCGTGTTGGCGTTCGTGAGCTGCGCGTGACTCCCGAGCGGGACATCCAAGCTCCATATCCAACTCTCTTCCGGAATCCTCCTGTCGCCTTCACAGTGAGGGTCGTCGCCCACATTCTTGATTACCAGCGTGGGGGTTGACGCGTGCATTTTGACCGGCGAACCCAGCGATGGGTCCGGACTGGAAGTAAGTGCGAACACCAGGCTGGCGGCCTCCGTACAACCCGCCGGCGGCGTCTTGCCCGCTTGCGCCTGAACGGCTAACGTCAACAGAGTCACAGTAAGACAGTGAAAGATCAATCTTGTGCGCATCGTGTCATCCCCTTCATGTTTGTTTTCGCCAGCCTGAAATGTCCCCTGCACGCCGCAGATCAATGGCCAAGGCACTCGATTTGCAGCAGCCGGCCTGTCCCCAGCCGAGCACGGATTCTGTTAGACCGGTTACCGCAGCGGGAGCGCTCGGGGGTCCAGCCGTTCCACACCGAAGAACCGAGTTTGATGTCCGGAGCCGGGCCGCAGCTCTCAGGCTGGCCATCGGCAAAAATCTGACAGCCCACGCCTACTTTTAGGTCTTTGACTCGCCAGGTCCCGGGATCAAATGCGTTACCAGTGGTGGAGTGACACCACCAGCGAATGCGGCCAACACTGCTGAGTTGCACCGTGAAAGGAGGCGTCCAATCCGTGGTTCCATTCGGCCCCCGTTTAAGGATGATTGTTCCGATTGTGTCGGGTTGGTCGCCGAAGGCGGGAACGATGGCGACTTCGGAGCTGCATCGGTCTGTCATGGTCTCCCCGGCGTGTGCCAACGTGGCAGTCACAGCGAGGGTAATCGTCATAGCCGCGACTAAACGGACAACATTTGTCATAAGACTTTTCATTGAGATTTCTCCTGTATTGGTTTGCATCCACAATCTGTGAATATCTTGCTCTTCACAGTAGAAAGCGTGAGCAAGAACAGAATCCCGCCACTTGGTGACCAATTATTTGAGGTATTTTTGGCCGGCTATTCTGTTGGCTGTCTCTGCCCGAATAACGAAGGCGAGGAAAAACCAATAGAAACTTGGTTAGACGTGGGAAGACGACGGGTAGGTGGAGTAGCTTCGAGTTGTGCGTCAGCGCGGAACCGGTTCGTTTGGTCGCGGTAGGATTCAAGCCTTAGCCGCAGGTCCGCTTTTTGATGACTCCTGGAGTACGTCTCATTGCGGACCGCTCTAATCCCCGCTTCTAGTGCTGCCGCCGACGACCACGGTTCCACCGCAGTTCCCCTGCCAGCCATGCTTCTGGCCGTCAGTTGTGGTGATAGAACAGCGGTATGGGAAGCTGCCTTCTGACACGGAGAGCGTCCTGAAGTCCTCGTTGCGCTTCGAGGTCCCTGAGCCGAACGGGGTACTGCCTTGAAATTCGATGAGGGCACTGCCGTGCGGAGTGATCCATCGGATCTGATCGCCCTGTTTGGCTGTGAGGTTTGATTCTACTCGAGTTCCATCCGGGCTGAGCGGAACAACGTTTCCGCGCTCATCAAACGTAAGCAATACAGTGTGCTGTTGCATAGAAGTTGCTCCTTATCGCTCTATTTGGCATCCGCGATCAATTGTTGGAACCGGGGATCCTGCCGAAGCCCTTTCAAATCCGGGTGTCGGTTGAACTGCCGCAGCAGCATCGGTGGCGCCGCATGGAGCAACGCCAAGGATTCCGTGCGCTTGTGCAACGCCTCATAAGCAAGGACTGCCATCCCGAGTACTCTGGTATCGTCAGGAGACAAGCGCAAAGCCTGCACGATATCACTTTTAGCGTTTTTCCGCTCACCCAAGCGGGCCGCAAAATAGCCGACAAAAGACCGGGGATAGCCATTGCTGGGGTTCTGTTGCAGAGCACTGTCGGCGAGATCCTTGCCTGTACGGTATGCAGAGGCGGCTTCTGCAAGACGATTTAGCCGACG